>JAIRLB010000029.1 GCA_031259745.1 Rickettsiales bacterium
AATACCCGAATCGTTGGCATGGCCAAGGTCGCCGATGTAATTGACAAGAATATTTTTGCCGCCAATCATTATATCCAAAGCGGCCTGCAGGGAAATTTTGATGCCATTTCTAATCAACACCGGCCACAGCCCGACAACAAACACATGGATGAATCTGGCCGATCAGTCAAAGAATATAACACTGGTAGGAAATCCAACCTGGAATGCCAATAGTTTAGAATTTACGGGGAATACAAATACGTATGCCACGCTGCCGGCCTCGTTAAGTTTTGATATGCCAAACATTACTGTGGAATTTGTCATTTCTTATCCGATAACGAATGACTATCGTGTCATTTTGCAAGAAAAGTCCGGCCGTGTTGTTATTGGCCTTTATCACAGCAACAGAGCGATTGTAACAGGCAGTATCAATGGGTCTATTCAAACTTCGTTCATTGTATTGCCAGAACGCTCTCAGGGTGGTAAACCCAATACTCACACCGTCAGATATACTGATGATAATTTTAATTATAATTACCTGTTTAATGCGGGTCTTGTAACGGCAAGGGCCGGTCAGAATTATTGGTTTGCGGATATTTTGTCATATTCTTTGATTGGCCGCCGAATTACCAGCTATAATTCAAACCAGTGCCATTTCATAGGAAAGATTCAATCCATACGCATTTATAACCGTATTTTGTCTGACGCCGAAATTCTTTATAATCATAATGTCGACAAGGCGCGTTTTGGCATCGAATAGCGAACAATAATTCATATAATTCCCACCGATGTGAAAAAAATTGCTGTCGTTGCACAATAAAACTTGACTTCCGGCGTTTTTTATTATAGATTAAAACGCAGTTATTAAAGGATATATGATATGCCACGCGTATGTAAAGTTACAGGGAAAAAAACTCAGGTCGGAATGAACGTATCTCATTCTGAGCGCCATACAAAGCGGACTTTTTTGCCTAATTTGCAAAAACTGAAATTTCACAGCGATATCTTGGGACGCGATTTCTCGCTGCGTATTTCCACGGCCGGCTTGCGCACATTGACCAAGCATGGCGGTTTGGATGCCTATGTAACGGCAAAGCCTGTTTCCCGTTTGACAGAAGATATGGCCGCAATCAAGAAAGCAATTGAAAAGAAAATTGGAAAACCGGCAGCGCCTGAAAAAAAGCCCGCGCGTAAGCCATTGCGCAGCGCCCGTTTGGTAAAGAAAGTAGAAGCGAAAAAAGCCGTTTAACTACATTTTGGCCTTGTGGCGAAATTGGTAGACGCGCTTGACTCAAAATCAAGTTCTGCAAGGAGTGTCGGTTCGAGTCCGACCAAGGCCACCAAGTTTTTATACAAACATCCGCAAAGGGGGTGAATAGTCTATGGTAAAAGTTCTTGTGCGCGACAATAATGTAGAACAAGCATTACGTGTTGCGAAGCGCAAGTCCCAGAAAGAGGGCTTGTATCGCGAAATGAAAGAACGCCAGCGTTATGAAAAACCGACAACAAAACGCAAGCGTTTGAAAGAAGAATCTGTTCGTAATGAAAAGAAACGCCAGTCCAAACAACGTATGGTCTTTGGTTTCTAAAATGCTCCGCAAGGAGTTTTATTTTTAATAAAACGACAAAAAGGAATAAAAATTGACAGTAAAAAGAACTAACGATGAAGAATTATGGAATAAATTGTTCCTGGAAAACCATGAAATCCAATCTCAACAATCCCGGCTGATGAAAAACTTGGAAGAAAACTCGGAAGATATGTTGAAAATAATTTTTGAAACAGCAAACAATATGGCGCCGAAGTTTTATAAAGACGAAAGTTCCGTCAAAATAAAAATATCGTCCTTTTACGAATTGTATTTGATGGCATATCTGGCCAAATCCAATCCGGTAAAATTTGTCGAAAAATGTCTGCACCAATATATGCCGAAAGTCGTAACAATTGAAGAATACCGTAAATACAAAGACAATTTTTTTACGCCGATGTTCAAAGAAAGCTTGCTAGCCAGTCATTATCGTAATTACAATTTCGCTTATAAAGATTTTAATATGGTATGCCCCGCGATGCTTATAAGCGCTGGTAAAAGAGATGGCGATCCATATGACAGGGACTGGTATGAAGGAGATATAAACCTGTATTTCGGCCGCAACGAATGTAAAGTCATCAAATATGAAGAAAAAGGCAAGATTTACCTGCTGCTAGATTCATACTGTGAACGCAATATTCGCAGCAAATAGAAAATTATGAAATACAGTATTTTATTTGGCCTGCATGAATTTAGTCTCTTACAAAATTGTAAAGTAATTTTGTAAAAGATTCGTGCTGTCAATTTGACAAAATTCCTGATATGATTTATATATGAAAAGTTCCACAGCAAACGGACAAATTTACATGATGACGATTTTTATGTTTGTGTCTTTATTTATATGCACCGCCAAAGACATTGCCGCCGCCAAGCCTTTGCATTGGGCTTTTCTGATATTCTTGGGCGCAACCGTATTTTTTCGTATCGGTCATATTTATTTGCTGCCGACAGTGGTCATATTCGCCGCATTTGGCATTTACTCCTTGTTCGCAAAATGGCCCGAATATCCTGTGAAAAACAACCGCAAATGGAAACAAAAATGGATCAAGCATCCAGCAGAGATTGTGTTGTATCGGTCCTTTGTTTGGATTTTCAAGATGCTTCCGTTGCCGGTTTTGTCTTATGTCGGCGGCAAGCTGCTTGAATTTGTCGGCCCGATGACCAAAAGACAAAAGGTCGCAATCGACAATCTGGCGGTAATCGCGCCAGAATGCAACAACCCGGAATTTATCAAAAATATGTGGAACAACTGGGGACGCGTCTTTGTCGAAGGAATCAAATACGGCACATACAAAGCGAGCCATAAAAAATACATCACGTATAAAAATAAAGAATTGCTGCTGAACAGCGGCCAAGTTCTACTGGCAATGCCGCACTACGGATACATAGGATTGATGGCCATGGCATTTTTCGGTGGCGGCAAACGATTGGCCGCGACATATAAATTTCCCAGCAATCCGCTGTCCAATGATATAATTTTGGAGAATTACGGATTGGGCCATGTGCCGGAAGTGTCATTCATACCGACCGGAAACGCGTTTCCTTTGATGCGCGCCGTGAAAAATGGCGATGACATAAATATTAATTCAGACCAGCGTTCCGGAACCGGCGAATTATTGTCTTTTATTGGACGGCCTGCAAAAACATCAACCGGATTGACACAGCTGGCTTGCAAATTCAATCTGCCCGTATTGATCGCGCATGTTCGCCGCACGCATGGCGCACATCACGAAATCATCTTTGACGAAATCGTGCATATGCCAAAAACAGGTGATTCGCGCGCCGATGAATTAAACGGAATGCAGATGGTGAACGATGTCATGGGCCGCATAATAATGCAAGATCCGTTAGAATACCTGTGGGTTCACAGAAGATGGGAACCGTTTAATATTTAATCTGGACAGGCCGCGGTTTGGCAACTATAATACAAACATGCCTAAAAAAATATATGCAAAAATTAAATCCCTGATTCAGGGCGACAAAGATAACGCCGGCATCAAATGGTCGTTATACGGCCGCGTGTGGCGCGAAATTGGAAAACCATACTGGAAATGGCTGCTGGCGGGCATTTTCTGCACCATTATGGCCGCCGGTGCCGAAGGGTTTTCAATCACGATAATCCAACGCGTAGTCGACGACGCGTTTATCGACAAAAATATGCAGAATTTATATTTGCTGGCCGGACAAATCATCGCGGCATTCGGCACCAAGGGCGTATTCGGATATGCGAAATCGCTAACCATGGCCAAGGCGGGATTAATGTCGCATGCCGGCTTGCAGAAACGTATTTACGACCATATGGTCAAAATGAATATTTCAAAATTTTATGGCGACGGAATCGGCAAGAATTTGAACTATTTCACCGTCCAGGCGAACGCCGTTCTGACATTGGTAACGGATACGATAATCAATGTCGTGCAGAATATCGCAACGCTGGTTATCACGTTGGCCCTGATGGTATATTACGCGCCGCAGATGTGCCTGGTTTTGTTATTCTTAGTGCCGGCGATCATGCTTCCCATGATTATAATCATGCGCCGCAAGCGCCGCCTGTCACGCGAATCATTCGGAATTGCAAACAATGTGACGCAGCGCCTGAACCAGACCTTGCACGGCATCAAAACAATACAGGCATTCGCAAACGAAAACATCGAAACGAAACGCTTTTCAGATGTGCTACAAACGTCTGTCAATAATTCCTATAAGAATACCCAGGCCGGCGCATTGCAATCGCCCCTGCTGGAAATGATGATTTCAATCGGCTTGGCGCTGGCATTGATTATGGGCGGCCACTTTATCTCAACCGGCATGATCTCAACCGGTGACATCACGGCGTTTTTGCTGGCATTAACGGCGGCTTACAAGCCGGCCAAAAATATCACCGGCACCGGCCATACAATTCAGCACGGTCTGCTGGCCGCGGAAATTTTGTTTGGTTTTCTGGACAGCAAGCCGGACATTGTCGACGCGCCGAATGCCAAGGACTTGAAGACCGGCAAAATGTATGTTGACTTCCAAAAGGTTTGTTTTGCATACAATCCCGGCGAACCTGTTCTGACCGATATCAATCTGCATGTTCCGGCTGGAAAAGTATGCGCGTTGGTGGGACCGTCCGGCGGCGGCAAGACAACCATGTTCAACCTGTTGGAAAGATTCTATGAGCCGCAAAAAGGCAGGATTGCAATCAATGGCACGGATATCAGAAAATACTCGCTGCATTCGTTGCGCAACAATATCGCGGAAGTATCCCAGGACGTGTTTCTGTTCAACGGCACCATTGCCGAAAATATCAAATACGGCGCGCCATGCGCCACGCGCGAACAAGTTGAAGCTGCGGCACGCGCAGCAAATGCGCATGACTTCATCATGTCTTTTCCAAAAAAGTACAACAATAATGTCGGCGAACGCGGCGCACTGTTGTCAGGCGGTCAAAAACAACGTATCGCCATTGCGCGCGCTATCTTGAAAAACGCCCCAATCCTGCTGCTGGACGAGGCGACATCCGCCTTGGATACGCAAAGCGAGAAGATGATTCAGTCCGCTTTAAAAAGCCTGATGAAGGGACGCACGACTTTTGTCATCGCCCATCGTTTATCGACAATACTTGACGCGGACATTATCTGCGTTGTCAAAGACGGCCGAATTATAGAGCGGGGAACAGATGCGGAACTGGTCGAACTGAATGGCGAGTATAAAAAGCTCCGCGATATCCAGTTCAAGAAAAAGCGATAAGAAAGAAGGCTCTGAGAATGCTTGTTTTGCCATTTTGGTCTTGCAGCGGCCCACGCTGCGGGCAGGTTTTGAAATTCGGAACAAATCCCAGGAATCTAAAAGAGATTAAAGACCCGCCTGTCAGCGATAAGAAATTTTAATTTCTTGATGATGTTTTCTGACTTTAATTATCCGTCGCCGTGCGATATTCCTGGAACGAACCAAGGTTCTATATTTTAGATTACAAATCTGGGATAATTCCGCCGCACATTTCGACAAGTTATTTGATCGACATACTATTCGACAATGAAGATAGCTATTATTCTATTAATATCTGAAAAGGATATAAAATTTCCAAACATAGTTGGAGAGCGGTGAAATAATGCTTGTTGAACACACCACGCTATCCGCGATAGCGGCTAACCTACAAGCATTTTTGACAAAGAGTGGTTTTTCTTTGGGAACATGTGATTACTTATTTCTCCAAGGTAAAAATATCCAAGGTTCCCAAAGTTTTTTATTTAATAGTGGGGAACCGACCATACGATAATTCACGATTTGCACGTAGCAAAATTGCACTTTTATCCGTAGAATTCGATTTTTTACTGTACAATCAGTTCCTTGCCTTTTGCATCAATACCGACCGTCGCGCCATCAGCAACCGCGCCCGATAAAATCAAGTCCGCGATTTTATCTTCGACCTCAGACATAATCAGACGTTTTAGCGGACGCGCGCCAAAGATCGGGTCATAGCCGCGATCGCCCAGCCAATCAACAGCTTTGTCCGAAACGCGCAATGTTATGCGGCGTTGAGCCAAGCGTTTTTCCAAACTCTGCAATTGTATTTTAACGATGGCGCCCATTACGTCTTTGCCCAGTTGGTTAAAGAACACGATTTCATCAATACGATTGATGAATTCCGGTCTGAAATGCTTTTTTACAGCGTCCAGATCCGAAAGATTGCTGGTCATGATAATAATGGTATTGGCG
Source organism: Rickettsiales bacterium (assembly GCA_031259745.1). Taxonomy (GTDB): domain Bacteria; phylum Pseudomonadota; class Alphaproteobacteria; order Rs-D84; family Rs-D84; genus JAIRLB01. Next base: position 6,267 of record JAIRLB010000029.1, read on the forward strand.
AAATTCACAACGCGTCCCTGGCCGTCGGTAAGGCGTCCGTCATCCAATATCTGCAAAAAGATATTAAAGACATCATGATGCGCCTTTTCGATTTCATCAAACAACAATACCTGATAAGGCCGGCGGCGTACGCTTTCGGTCAGAGCACCCCCTTGCTCGTATCCGACATATCCCGGGGGGCTGCCAATCAGGCGCGATATGGAATGCTGCTCCATATATTCGCTCATGTCGATTCTGGTCATCGCGGCATCGTCATTGAACAAATATTCGGCCAAGGCTTTTACGACCTCGGTCTTGCCGACGCCCGTCGGCCCCAGGAACATAAAGCTGCCCGCCGGCCGGCGCGGATCGGACAGTCCGGCGCGCGAGCGGCGAATTGCGCGGGAAATAACGGACAGCGCATGATCTTGACCGACAACGCGCTTGCGCAGCTCATCTTCGATATTCAGCAGTTTGGATTGCTCTTCTATGGTCAATCTGTCTGTCGGAACGCCAGTCCATTTGCTGACAACGGCCGCGATATGTTCGGGCAATACCGTTTTGTATTCTTTTGACTCGTTGTTCAGCTTTTTAATACCTTCCTCCAATTCCGGAATTTTGCCGTATTGCAACGCGGATGCCTTTTCATAATCGCCGTTGCGCATCGCGCTCGCGACTTCTGCCCGCGTAGCATCCAGTGCCGCCATGGCATCCGACAACCCCCGCATCTTTTTCTGCTCTTCCTTCCATGCCTCGGTTTGCGTTTTTGATTCGGCCTCGGTTTCTTTAATCAGATTTTCCAAATCTTTCAAGCGCTTTTTGGATTCTTCGTCTTTTTCTTTTTTAAGCGCCTGCTGCTCGATTTTCAGCTGCATCAGATAACGGTCTGTTTCATCCAGCTTGTCCGGTTTGGATGCGATTTCGATACGCACGCGGGCGGCCGCTTCGTCCATCAGATCTATTGCCTTGTCCGGCAGGAATCTGTCCGTGATATATCTGTCAGACAATCGCACGGCCGCCACCAGCGCGGAATCTGCAATACGGACGCCATGATGCCCCTCGTATTTTTCTTTTAATCCGCGTAGGATGGAAATGCTATCCTCAACAGTCGGCTCATCGACATAGACGGGTTGAAAGCGTCGCGCCAGCGCCGGATCTTTTTCAATATACTGCCTGTATTCATCCAATGTGGTCGCGCCCAAGCAATGCAGTTCGCCACGCGCCAGCATCGGTTTCAGCAAGTTGCCGGCATCCATGGATCCCTCTCCTTTGCCGGCGCCCACCATTGTGTGCAGCTCGTCAATAAACAGGATGATTTGACCGTCGGCGTCTTTGACCGCTTTCAGGATGGCTTTTAACCTGCTTTCGAATTGACCGCGGAACATGGCGCCCGCCATCAGCGCGCCCATATCCAAAGATAACAGTTTCTTTCTCATCAAATTTTCCGGAACATCGCCGGATATGATTCTGTTTGCCAGCCCTTCGACAATCGCGGTCTTGCCGACGCCCGGGTTGCCGATCAGCACGGGATTATTCTTTGTACGTCTGGACAATACCTGGATGGTGCGCCGAATTTCCTCATCACGTCCGATAACCGGATCCAGCTTGCCATCAGCCGCCAGCTTGGTAAAATCTGTCGTGTATTTTTGTATAGCCTGTTCAGGTGTTTCTTGCAATTCATCCGGGTTCATTTGCGCTACTCCATTTTTATCATTTGATTTATTTGTAATTTATGTAGTAATTATTTTCTGATTTTCAAGATTTATAAAGAATTATAAATGTAGAGCATATGCGAAGTTATAGGAAACAAATCAAACAGAAATTAATGTTTCCATTCCTATCACCGACAAAGCGCAATTTCTTTTAGAATCCGGTGATTATACGTCAGTTGGCGCGAACATTAAACATTGCTGTTTTGGAGTATGTTGATATTTTGCATAGTTATAGTAATGATAATTATCAAGAATTTTTATTATTTAAAACTGTTACAGCACATTGAATTCCGAACATCTGTATTAGGCCGTAATATGACCTGAGATAGTTGCCTTTACCCGTATTTTGGATTTGGCAGGCGGATAGATACTTTGTCTGGGGATTTGATAGGTTTTACCCCCGTAACTAAACGTCCAATCGTTCTTTAACTGTCTATCAACAACTATATGCGATATGCCAAAGCCTTAGTATTTTGCCGCAGCAGCAAGAATCTTACCCTTGTTGGGATTTGGTTTGTGATGGTTGTTC
>JAIRLB010000069.1 GCA_031259745.1 Rickettsiales bacterium
GTTCGAGCAGAATAATTTGCAATATTGAAAAAGAAATTAAAAAAGATGCGAAAATCACGCGGATTACCATTCGAAATATCCGGGATCCGAAAATTGCGGAAAAGAACGTTCTTGATATCCTGTCGAACAATATGAAATTTCTTTGCGATATCTGTTGTCGCAAAGAAAGATAAGATTTTTAATGAAATATAATATGCCGGGCGATGAATTTTAATATACTGACCATTTTTCCAGAATTATTTCCGGGCGCTTTGGGCCTTGGGGTTGTCGGCCGCGCCCTGGACAGCGGATTATGGTCGTGCAACGCCGTAAATATTCGCGATTTTGCCGCAGACAATTACAAAAGCGTCGACGATGTGCAGTTTGGCGGCGGGGCCGGTATGGTCATGCGCCCGGATGTTTTGGGAAACGCGCTGGATTCGATCAAAAAACGCGGCAAAATTATATATTTCTCTCCGCGCGGATTGGTTTTTACACAGAAAATGGCGCGTGAATTCGCAAACGGCGGCGATGCGGGCTTTACATTGCTGTGCGGCCGGTACGAGGGCGTCGATCAAAGGGTTATCGAAGAATATGATATTATGGAATTGTCCATAGGCGACTATATTCTCTCTGGCGGCGAAATAGCGGCCCAAGTTTTTATTGACAGCTGCGTTCGTCTGATGGATAATGTGGTTCGCGGCGGCGCCGATGCCACTGCGAGCGAAAGTTTTGAAATCGGCGGGTTGGAATGGCCACTGTATACCCGTCCGTCGGCATGGCGCGGACGAAACGTCCCAGAAGTCCTGCTGTCCGGTCATCATGGCAATATAGAAAGATGGCGGAAATCACAATCGGACGAGATAACAAAAGAACGCCGTCCGGATTTATTAAAGGAAAGAAAATGAATATCATTAAAAGAGTCGAAGCAAAATACGTTGAAAAACTAAAAGGCGAGAAGAAAATCCCTGATTTTAAGGCCGGCGATACTGTAAAAGTTCATGTTAAAATCAAGGACGGGGACAAATTCCGCATCCAGATTTTCGAAGGCGTCATCATCGCGCGCGACAACGGTGCCGGAAATAACGCCGCCTTTACTGTTCGCCGCGAATCTTACGGGGTCGGCGTAGAGCGCAAATTCCCGTTATACAGCCCGGCGATTGAAAAGATCGAAAAAGTGCGCATCGGCAAGGTTCGCCGCGCCAAATTGTTCTTTTTGCGCGGCTTGTCCGGCAAAAAGGCGCGCATTGTCGAAGACCTGGCGGCAACTTCCGCCGAAAAATCTGCGAACAAGAAATAATTTCTGAAAGGGCGCGGTTCCCGCGCCCAACCTATTTGATCTTTGCTCTTTGGTCTTTTTACTTAAATCTGCGCCGTAAACAATCTGGATTTTTTTACCGCGAATATTTGCGCGGATTTGGGATGTATGGGTTGATCAGGAGAATCGGTTTGTAGCCCGTTTGTTCCAGGCAGGCGTTTATGCATTGCCTATGGTTTGGAAAGTCGTAATCCTGGATATGAATGTGACCGTGATAGTTCACAATCGGCGGATTATTTCCAAATTCTTCCAACGGCTCATGCGACAGCATGATAAAATTTTCGGCGTCATATACGGGATGCTCACAGACAAAGTCAAAGCCGCATGACTCCCACCATTTGACAGAATGCACCCTGTCATGATTTCCTATGATCAGTAATTTCCGGCCGTGCATTTGCCGCAGAATGCCGGCGACTTTTTCCTTGGTGGCGTTGTACATTATATCGCCCAGCCAATAGCATTTATCGTGTTTCCCGACAATGATGTTGTAATTTTGAATAATCGTTTCGTTCATTTCTGCGACAGATATGAACGGACGCGCGCCGAACTTGATAATATTTTCGGAATCGAAATGCGGGTCTGCAAAAACAAATCTAGCCATGTCGCCGCCTCCTTTTTTTATAAAAGTTTCAGGTTCTGATTCAGATGCCGCAGAGTCTGAATTATGCCGGCCCAGCTTTCGGGCGGCTCTAAGAAAGTTTTCTGCAATTTCTTATAGTCGTCTTCCAGTTTTTCAAGCACGGAATCGTTCGGTATCAGATTTATGTTCTTGAATGATTCCAGCCATTCAATTTTTCTGGTCGTATATGTTTGCTGATATTTCACAATATTGAACAGCAGTTTCTTCGATTTGTCCAGATCTGTGGTTTCCGACAATTTCGCAACATCATAATAATGGCGCGAGAATAAGTGCTCGCAGTTCGGTTTTTCAGTTTTGGCGTTCGAATGAATCGCATGAATCTTGTCCCAAAAAGTTTGCTCGCAGGAAACAGTGGGGATATTTCCAATCTTTTCTTTGGTGGAATATGGAATAACTTGTTTGCAGCTGACCAGACTGTCGTCATATTTGCGCGGAATTATTTCTATGTATAAATGCCCCATATCCTCGCTGAATTCCGACTTATAGAACAAATGCAGCATCGGATATGTGAAACACTCGGTGTTGGACAAGGCTTTCCAATCCTGATCGGTTGCGATCATAAATTGCTGATCCTGATTTATTAAGTGGTTTATTTTAGGTTTTATAACGTCAAAAACAAATTTCTTGAAATTTTTTTTGAATTTTGTCAGCTGGTTTTGCGGCCGCCTTTTGGGAATATCGTCAAAATCGCTGCAAGCCAGATCTATATCCTCGTTAAAACGTCGGATTAAACCGTGCGATTTAGAAATGGAGCTGCCGCCCGAAAATACAAAATTTTCAGCTATGTATTGGTTTGCAAACAGCCTGTCTAGAATAAGGCATTCCAGCAAGTCTTTTTCCGCCAGTCTTGGCATTTTGCTTTGTTTCAGGGTCTTGTAAGATTCAACGCTTATTTTTACCATGATTACATAATTACACATTATAAACATTTGTCAATAAGTTTTAAGACCTGTTCCAATAATAATTTGACTTTGTTCGGGTACGGTTATAAAATTGCAATTATGAAAAAATTAATTCTCGCATTGCTGGCCTTCGGCGTTCTTTCGACTGACGCGGCATTTGCGTATATTGATAAAAAAACGGCGATTGTCCGCGTTATGAACAAAGCGGCGGGAAAATCCCAGACGGTTGCCCTGCCCGTGGGCCCGCACACGGATTACGAGAAGCTGTCGATCACAGTCCGCGCCTGCAAGCAGACGGATCCTTTCCAGCCGGAAGATTTTTTGATGTTCGTCGAAATCTATAAAAATCCGGACGGAAAGATTTTCAGCGGCTGGATGAGCCGCAACGAGCCCGGCGACAATCCTCTGCAAAATGCGGATTATGATTTGTGGCCGGTAAAATGCGAATAATAATATGCAAGGAGATGCCTGAATGTTGATGAATGGATACACGCTGGGACATATTTATCACAATCCAAAGATCTTGGATGTCTGGTGTAAAGAAGGTGAAGAAGTATTTGTTATCCCAAAGGTTTACCACGGTTCTAAAGAATCTATGCCCGCCAAATATGGCGCTACGGTCGCGCTTGGCCTGGGGATAGACGGGATTGATTTTGCGAAAGCCGGAATAAAAGCAAGCTTTGCCTTGTATTATGATTCAAATGGCGAAAAACCCGAATGGGGCGCGCCGTTTGACAGGATTTTTGAAGTCCGCGGCAATGTTAATTACAGATATGATCGCGAAACCGGATTGTATTTAACGTCAGAGAAACTGGAAGTGGTAAATTTGATATTAATTGCAAAACCGTCAAAATCCGATAGAATAAAATTTATGGATATGCCTGACCGCGGTTATTCCGCGTATTTACGCCAAAAGCAGGGAAGACGGTTTCATTGGTTTGGAAGACGAAACAAATGCCCGGCAAGATAATTTAAAATCAGAGGTTATAGCAAAATGGACGCCATGAAAAAACATTTCAAACTGTTTATCGGAATCTCCGCCATAATTTTATTTGCGGTTGTTTTCTTCTTTCTAAGCAAATCCGGCGAGCTGGAAACAGGAAGCATGACGCGCTGGAAGTCGGCGCCGGTCGAGCGCCGCGCCGCCGCCGTAAAAATTCTGACCGGCACGGACGACGGCGCGGATTTGATGGTTCGGTGTCTGGATAAAATCGCCGATCTGCCGGAATCCGCGGATATGCCCGTCAAAGACGCGGCCTCGTTGTGTTTTATGGGAATCCAGCTGAAAGACAGTATATAAAGTTTGATAAGGTGGCCCTGGCATGAATTTATTCAAAAAATTTCATATCTGCACATTGCTCGCGCTGTCGATGCTCGGCAATGCAAAGGCGCAATCATCCGGGTGTCAGTCCATATCGGACAGGCGTCTGCCGGCCGAAAAAATC
>JAIRLB010000009.1 GCA_031259745.1 Rickettsiales bacterium
TCTAACGAGACCTCTAGCGACGATAAGAAAATAGATAAGCCCAATACCACCGAGAACGATAAAACCAATGAAGAAAAAGAAAAGGAAGCTCTTAAAGAAACAGGATCGACGATGAGGAGAAGTATTAATAATGCAAACACTATTGACTCTCTAAAAAAAGGTCAATTTGAGGCCCAGAGAAAAGCAAATGAAGCAGAAAAAAAAGGAGATATTGAAGCTGCAAATCGCTATCGTAGTGATGCAAAAGGATTGGGAGATGTGGCACAGGATATAGCAAAGGATAATAAAAATAAAGTGAAAGTTCCATTGGGTAAGATTACTGATGACAAAAAACAATCGCCAGTAATACAAAGACCGCCTACCCCCGCAAATAGCGGCGCAAAATAAAAAAGCATAAATAAAGTTAAAATCATGAAAAAATTATTGATTATTTTCTTTTTTATCTCTGCATTCTGTGTCATTGACGCGTTCGGCATATCAGTCCCTGCCAACATTGCAACAAGCAAATATCTAAGTACTTGTAATACACGATGGAACAGCTCAGGACGAAATTCTGCCGAATTATCAGCAGAAACGGCAAAAGCAGATTTGACTAATTTTAGTTCTGTATTGAAAGGAAAAGAAAGAGATTATCTGATTTCATGTGTAGAGGGACTCGAAAATACACAAAATGGATCAGTTGGCTCTAAGCCGGCCGCAGTCTCTGCTGCACCATTATCAACGAACGAATTTAGCGATATAAGCACATGCTTAAGTTCGAAAACAAATGATTGCGAATGCCAATTAATTGATGGCGGACCAAAAGCAAAAAAGATTTGTAAAAACGATAAAAAAGCCGATGCCAGTGCTGAAGAATTGAAACAGGCGCAAAAAGAATGCGCCGACAAAGGCCAAGGCTATGAATGGAAAAAAATCGAGGGAAAAGCCGCCGGAATAAAGAAATTCTTTATGAAAGACACCCAAGGTTATCATTGCGATAATTCTGGTTATAAAACAGCAGTAAAGCAATACCATGATGCTATTGATACAGCGCGGGATACATACAACTCGGAAGTGAAAGATATCCTGGCGGCCCGGGAAAAAGCCGTCAAGGAAGCAACAAGGCCCGAGGATAAAAAATGAAAATATTCGGCAAAATAATCTTATTCGTTCTGTTTCTGGCGCCGATGGCCGCTATGGCTGACGCGGCTGGTGATTTAACAGCCGCCTATGCCAAATACGAAGATGCAATTAAAAACGCCAAGACAATACTGGCAAGTAAAATCAAGCCCAATGAAGCAGATGCTCTTGCGACCAAAGATTTGGAAAACGCAACAAAAGCCAACGCAACAGCGACCGACAAATTAGCAAAGATAAACAATGGACTCGAGGTTGATGTAACCGAAAATGTCGACAATGAAACGATTCCGACGGAAACCGACACAGATGACGATGGTGACGCCGACGGAACACCTCAGGATTCGACCGGCGAAGATGGCGATTCTACAACTGGCGAAAATAATAAATCGGGAATACAACCAAAGCTTTCCGAAGAAGATTCGCAGAAAAAAGTTGATGAGCTGAAAGCTAATGCACAAGCTATGAAAGACAAGGAAAACTCTACCGCTAATAAAACGGTAAGCGCGGCCGCAATGGGCGCGGCGGGAATCGGCGCGATGAATCTGATGTCCGGCATGGCGGAAAAGAACGCCGATGAAGCCGCGGAACGCGATATGGCCGCATATCTTGCCACTTTTACCTGCGATTTCGGACAGGGAAGAAATATCAAAGGCGGGGAAACGGAAATCCTGCTGCCGGGCGGAAACGATATGATTCCTCTGTATACGCAATACACTTCTTTGGCAAAAGAGTTAAAAACAACCAAAGAGGCATTGGGATTAAAACCGGGGATCGAATCCGAAACAATCATTGAAAAGGCGAATGCCGGACTGTATGACAATGCGTCAATCGGCAAGACCGGCGGCGCGTTCACCAGTTTGTCGCGCGCTTTGTCCGATCCAAACAGCAAGGATGCCGCAGCATGGGCCGCGCAGAAATCAGACGCGGCGGACAAGACCAAAACCGGAATGATTACCGCCGCCGCGGGCATCGGCATCGGCGCCATTGGCAATTTGGCTTTGAACGCAACCGGTGATAGCGGCAAGAATATTTTCGGCCAGACCGTCGCGAAAAACAAAGCCGATGAAATCAACGAGAAATACGCCAAGATCGCTGCCGCCGCAAAAGAAGCGAAGGAAAAAATTGAAAATACACCAAAATCACAAGAGCCTTGTGGTGGGGATGCAACGGGAATGTATCCAAATTGTGATTGTGGTAAAGATAAAATTTATGTGTCAGAAAACAACAGTTGCGTTCCGCGACCACAACCTATTGATTGCGGCGATCCTACTGAACTCGTTTTTGTAACAAATGATAATCAATGCGGATGTAGATTCGGTTATGATTATGTTGCGATGCCAACTAAAGGATGCGTATGCAATAAGCCAAAGAACGAACTAGAAGGCAGGTGCCAAACTACACCAATCGCGGCGATATCTTCATTACCTGCAACTGTCTCCACATCATTATCAAATAAACTGCCACCATTTCAACCTTTGTTAACTGAGCAGCAAACTAAAAACTTGTTCGATTTGCCCTCTGCTACATTCAATTCAAATAAATCCAATGTTCTGGATCCATTCAGAAAACATGTTACCGATTTTGCGGCAAAAATTAAGGACCAGACAAATTTCTCAGGATGTTATATTATTACCGGTCATACAGATATGACGGGTTCTAAGGACATCAATGATAGACTAAGCACTCAACGTGCCGAAGCCGTGGCAGAATTGTTAACGGATAACGGTGTTCCGTCAACAGCCGTTAAATCCATTGGCAAGGGTTGGGCTGAATGCACGACAAAGGAAATCTGCAAAACTATGGCTTGTAACCCAAAAATATTTCCATCTGATGACTCTTGCCGTCGAACATCCATTGAAATTATTGATGAACCTTGTTCCAAGATATAAAAGCTTTATGGAGAGGGTAAGGCTGACTGTATAGGTCGCCAGAATACGAAGCTAGCGCCACGGCGTGCAGAAAGGTCAATCTATCAATAATGTCTGGGGCTTGTCCCGCATAATGACAAAAACGTCCCCAAAGACGAAAATATCAGGCGGGGCAGAGAAGCGGGTTGTGCAAAAAAGAGCAAAGAACAAATAATTAACAGTGAATAGTGAACAATGTTCTTTGTTCCTTTTCCTTTAATGGTAAATCTGATAGAATATAGGAAAATGTGTGGAAATTCCCCTTCGCTGGCGAAGGGGTGGATTGCGGCGAAGCCGCAAGACGGGGTAGTGGTGAATATGAAATTACCTGCAAATAAATCCTTGGCCGAACATGCTCGCGAACTTCGCAAACACAGTACTTTATCCGAAGTGCTTTTATGGAATGCCTTGAAAAATAAAAGAGCAAACGGATTAGATTTCGACCGACAGAAAATAATTGGCAATTATATTGTAGATTTCTATTGTCCGCAGCTGAAATTAGTTCTTGAAATAGACGGCAGCTCGCATGACAATAAGCACGAGTATGATTTGAAGCGTCATAATTATTTGGAAAACTTGGGACTGACGGTTATTCATATACATGATTTGGATGTGAAGAGGAAAATAAACGAAGTTTTGCATTTAATAGAAAACCTGATAAAAGACCACTACCCCGTCGGCAAAGCCGACACCCCTTCGCCAGCGAAGGGGAATTTAGCCCGCGGAGCCGAAAGCCATGAACCGTGAGTCGTATGTGAAATGAACAATCAAAAAGAATAAAGACCAAAGAACAAAGGCTGTCAAAATTGCATTCGCAATTTTGTATTATATTGAATCTGTTAACAAATAACAAAAGCTTTGATATTTACAATAATTATAAATATGTTTGCGAAGCAAACACAACATCTGCTCTTTGGTCTTTCTACTTATTCCTTTTTCCTTATTGCTTAAAAAATGGCCTCGCGGCCATTTTTTTACTGGCATGCGCCTTGTGATTTTGCAACCGGATAATTTTCGATACAGACGCTGCCCGAAATGCTGCACGCCCCGTTTACCAATGTCGTGAAACCGGCGCCAATCGGGCGATAATTAATCTGAGCATTTACACACTGATTCAGATCCTTTAACATGCCGCATGCGCTTTTCCAAGAAGTGCAATCCGCAACCTGTGCGGTCGGCATAATCGTATCTGGCAAATGTAAGTTCCATTTTACATAGTAATCTTTCAAAGAGCCCAAACTGAAAGATTTTCCATAACTTACCTTTTCCAAGCCGTCGCCGACGCGGCAGTTTATATTATTCTTTTCAACAAAGGATGTAATTGCGGTCGCCAATCCGCCGGCACCAGCGCCAACACCCGCACCAATCAATGTTGATTTCAGCATGTTTGATTTTTCGCCTTCCGTCAAAATAGGCAAAGCATCAAACACTTTCGTCAAGTCATTAATTTGTTTTCTAAATTCTGTACCTGGGACACAGTTACCTTGGGGACTCTGACATTCATAGATATCACTACCTGCTACATACGCTTTGTTCAAGCTTGGAAATGTTGGACATATCTTACCTGAGCCAGTCTGCAGTTTTTCTTTAAAAACAACTGTTATACCATTATGAGAAGAATTTTTTAAAGTTGCCTCTGCCATACTTCTATCTAGATTTCTAATCCATTCTGCATCCAAATCAGCTTTATTTTTGTGCTCAGCATCACGATAGACATAATTAAAATTTACAGTTCCATCTTCATTTTTATCAAAGTCATCTATATAGAAAGTATTCCCATATTGACTTATTGAACTACTTCCATCGGAACAACTTGTATCAACCAGCGAAGCGCGTTGATACAAATCATACAGCTTTACGATTTCAGGACATTGTTCTTTTATGTCACTTGCCGTAATTGATATGCTGCTGTCTTCTGGCAAATAATCATTGATCGTGCCGACAAGTCCAGCGGCGCGCAATTGTTCCAACAATTTTTTTCTGTTGCTTTCCCGTTCGCAATCGAATTCGCGCTTGCCATGACCGGCAATCGCGCCGACGCCCGCGCCGACAAGCGTGCCGCCGCCAATGCCGACAACCGCAACAGTGCTGGTCTGGTTCATCAGCGAGAATCCGAACAAATCCTTGTTGCATGAAAATGTTTCGCCCGCGGCCTTCCATATTTCCGCCGGCCTGTCATCGCCCAGCGCGCCGAACAACCAGCTGTTTTTGATATGGGAATCCTTGTTATATGCCGCGACGCGGATCAGGCATTCGCCGGCTGTCGCATCCCAGCGCGCGTAATGGCCGCGATTGGCGTCAACCGCGCCGTCGGTGTTGACCTTTACGCCCTGGGGGTTCGTCTTTATCAAAGTGTTGCCCACTTGGCTGTTGTATGCGCCGACCTTGTCCGCGTATTCCGCTGTAACATTATTGCTGTTCGACACCGCCGCAAAGGAGGAACCGTATGTGTTTCTGTCCAGCAGCAGGCAGGTATTTTCCGCCTGGTTGGGCGTCAGGCCCGTCTTGCGCAAGACAAACGAATAGTATTCGGGCTGAACCTTGCGCGAATTAAAGTCCCACCAGACATCGGAAGAAGATCCGTAAATATTTCTGCAATTTTTGCGGACATCGCTGACGCACTTTTCGACTTGGATATAGCAAAGACTCATCCCGTTAAAAATCGAATTGCGCAAATCTTCATTAAACAAATCATTCAGGCCGCCCGGCAAAGCGCCATTATTAATGCAGGCCAAAACATCATTCATACAATTTTCAACCGCATATTCGGAATTGATCACGCCGCCATCGGGACAATTTGGCCCCGGAATGGGACCCGTGCCAGGATTATCGCTGCCGGCGGCAGGAATGCTCGGCGCAAAAGTTCCGCCTGTATTGTCCGGCAATGTTGGCATATTCGGCATACGCTGGGTAGGAGCAAGACCCGATCGACCAGTCGAATTAACATTTTGGATATTATAACCGCCGCGGTTTTGCGCGGCATTCGCTGCCCCGGCAGCCAGAACAACCCCAATTCCCACCAGCGAAAGGCTGATCGACTTGAATAAATTGTGCATACCTTCTCCCTTTATATCCTTATATCTCTGCAATTATATCATTAAATGACATATGAGTGAAGTATTAATTATTTCTACACAAACTTGACAAACGCTGCATTTTGACATATAATTAGATGATGTTAAAAAAGGCAAAAGATTTTTTGAAAACCAACAAATACGCAGTTATCTGGACAATCTGCTATATTGCGGCAATATTTTTGATTCTGCGGCTGCTGTTTGGTTTTAATCTGTTTTCTCTGCGCGATTGGTCTATATTGCTGAGCGCAAGACTGCATGGTTTCACAGGATTTGTGTTTGGCATTTTATTATTGGCCGCGCTGCCGATGTATATGGCAAGCACATTGATTATTGTTCGCACAAAAGAGCCTTTGTTCACAATCGTTCCGAAAAAAGACAAGAAAGAAGATGAAAAAACAGAAGAAAAGAAAGAAGAGCAAGAATTGCCCCCTGCTTTTCCGGCCGGACTTCCCACAGAATTGCGGGGCGCGTTTTTGCGCGCGCGCCAGAGCATTGGCAACAGACCCGAATCTTCATTCGATATGAAAGACGTTTACAAAGAATCAAGCGCCGAGCAACCGGTGGTTGAACCAACCCCTGAATCGTCGGATTCCGGGCTGCCATTGCCCGATAATTTCGATTTTTCGGCGACCGAGGCCGCGCAACCCGCGCCTGTTTTCAAAGAAATCAATTTTGGCGGATTTGACAGCGAAAAAGAAGGCAAAGAAGAAATTATCGAAGAAATCGAATCATCAGAGTTAATAAAACATTTTGAAAGCAGGAAATACGATTATGTTGTCGAAGGCGATATTGTTATTGCTAACGGCCTGGCAATCGCCGCGCATAGCGATTCTGATTTCTGGATTGCCGATGACGAGAATTGGTTTGCCGCCGGCAAGCAAAAACCATCACCGATATCACAGGCGCAGACCGCAGCCAAGAAACATAATGCGACGCCGGCAATTTATCTGGCCCAGAAAAATATCATGGATATCGATTCGCGAATATCGGCGTGGGAATCCAGCGGCGTCACTGTCCTGACCGACCTGGCAAGCGTGTAATAACGATTTGAATCGCACCGATTCAAAAAACGCACCGAACGGTGCGTTTTTATTTAGAAATTGGTAATCTTGCAATCTTTTTTTTCATCTTCCCAATCTTTGCAATATTTTTTGCCGAACAGTGGATTCTTGGTATTAGCACAATTTTGCGATGTCGTGCACTTTTCGCATTCCAATGTTTCCCAGTTGAATGTGCTGGTAATGGTTTGCTTAAAGTTCCATTGGTTCAGTTGCTTGCTGCCCATTAATTGGTCTTTTGTAAAGCCGCCGGCTGCGCCATTACCCCCCCCGCCGCCAGACATAGATGCAGCCAATCCGACACCTGCGGCACCAACTACAGCCATACCCGCGCTAGCTGTCAATGCTGCCGCAGCACTGGCGGAAATACCCAACGCGGAAGCAGAAAAGCCCACGCCAGATGCTGCCGCCAAAGCCGGCCCCGCAAGAGGCATCGCAACAAGCGCGCCTGCGATAACCATACCTTTTAGAATCTTGCCAAATGCATTTCCAGGGGGATTTGGACTTTGCGCCAATATGCTGGCCTCTGCTAAATTTACACAAGCAACCCTGGCTGCCTCGCGGCGGATATTCAAACGATCTTCCTTGCGAATATCAGCCAGACGTTCGCCAACTTTCGCATAATCTTCCATCATCTTCTTATTCAATTCGTCATATTTGGCATAATAATTTTGCTTTGCCACCTTGATTGCATGTATTCGTATGACCTGGCGCATTTGTTTGGTCAATTCCGGGAATCGCGCGTTTTCTGCGCCACCGCGTCCAATCTTTGGCATATCTTTCATTCCTTGTACCTGGCGACCCGACATACAGTACTGAACCGTCGGATCGGCTTCGATGGCACCGATTGCATTATTTATGGATTGTTGCAAGCTGCGAACTTCGGTGCTTACCTTTTGCCTGATATCGTTCTTTTCCCCATCTGAGAATTTCTGACTTGTCAATTCCTCAATCTTTGCTATATATTCGTCAGCATTCATCAATTCATCATCAGATCCGCCCAATGTATCCCAATATATAACGCCGGTTATAGTAGAGGCAATCGCCAATGAAGGACCACGTTGACCTGTTTTTGCATTTATCAATGTTCCGGCCAGTTCATCATCGCTGATTTGGTCCAAAGATGTGCGGCATTTATTATAATCAATGCCAAACACATTGCCTGTCATATCGTATTCACAGAATTTATACTGTAATGAACGTGATCCTATACCCTCATCAACGGCGAGGCCATTGCATTCTTCTGTTCCGCCGCAAACCTTAACCATGGCCTCGTCGGCTGCGGCCTGGCAGGCGGTCAGGAAATTGTTGTCAATATTAAGCATGATTCCCTGAACCATGGTGGACAGTTCGTCATATACGGCATTATCGCGGATGCTTGTTTTGCCCGATGCGTCGCTGTAGACTTTTTGGCATCCGGTCAGCTTGTCATAGGGGCACATGCGGATAATGGTATCGGTGTCCAGACCTATGCATTGTGTATAGTCGGAGCCGCATCTGTCTTCGGCTTGAAGACATTCTTTGACCTCGGTGGTGCAGCTGTCAACCCTCATAGAAGCAAGTTTGGCATATACAAAATCCATGATCAAAGGCTCTGCAGCCTCGCAAGGGTCGATTTGAACGCGGCATAACGAGCGGACGGTTTCAGGTCTGGACAGGCACAGATCATAAGATCCATCCGGGTCGTTTGGATCCATGGTGTCCTTGCAGGCCTTCTGAAAACAGGAAGAAATATTAGCGATGCAGTTCTGACGCAGGTCGGATTCCGCAAGCAG
>JAIRLB010000048.1 GCA_031259745.1 Rickettsiales bacterium
GAATCACGCGCCATTGGAACGGCCCAGCTGTGCAGGTTTATACGCGGCGAAATTTCAGAGCGGGAATGCAATGGTAATTGGATTATCCGCACCAATCAATATGCCAAACGGCAGCGGACTTGGTTTCGCGGCCAATATGCCGCCGATTTGGAGATTTTGCATATTCCGACAGAGAGGGATGTCGAAGAGGTTTTAGACGCTGTTGGAAAATAGTTATCTTCCGTTGCGATTAGCCTTTGACGACCGGGCGGTTATCGTGCCGTTTATCTGATGAAAACGTTCCAATGCGGCGCTGACATTTTTGCGCTTGCCAACATTATCAAACCGCATGAAATATGCGGACAGATAATCTGAAATGCTGGCAATTAATGATTTCAAGAATTGCGGGTTTGTGGAATTTGAATCGGCAGAATTCATCAGACGTATGAATGTTTTTGTTTTAAGTATCAGAAAATCAGCGATTTCTTGCGAGATGTCGAATTTTGCGCGCCATGTGTTCTTGATGTTGTCGACGATATCGTATGAGCGGCCGAATTCTTCGACGACAATGCTGCTTACATACGGAAGATATTGTTTGTTAAAAATCTGTAATGCGGCGGATTGTTTAGGCCTGTTGTTTACGCGTTTAAAATTTTTCTGCTGATTCATAATGATTCTCCTGCGCGGTTTATTATTTTGCAAGCTATAATCATATACGCGATGCAACATTTGTCAATCGGTTGGCAATAAAAAATCAGCAAATCTATAAATGGTATTGAAAAAAACTAAAAATATGACTACCTTTAAGACATGTTCCAAGTCAGCGATATTGTCAAAGTCTTGATTCCCAATGTTATCAACGAGGGATACGATTACCGTCTGGCGGCGCCCGCCGGGTTGGGGGCCTTTGTGCGCGTGTCTGTTATGAACAGGCCGTACATTGGCGTGATTATCGGCGCGGGCGACAGCGGCTTGCCAGCCGGCAAGATAAAATCTGTGGCAGAGGTTTATTCTTTTCTTCCGATGTCAGAAAATGATTTGCGCTGGATTTACAAGATGGCTGCTTGGACCATGATGTCGCCGGGCGGCGTATTGCGATTAATTGTGAACGTCCCGGACGCTTTTGCGCCGCCACGGCAGGAACAGCTGTATTCTGTAATCCCCGGCAAAGACGGCCGCATCACTGAAAACCGCCGGGCCGTATTGGATGCCTTTTTGTCGAATGATAACGATCCGATGTCAATATCGGATATCCAGAACATTGCCCGTGTCAATGGCGCCGTTGTCCGCGCAATGATAAAATCCGGGATTCTGGCGGAAACGCATACGCGCGATGTTATCCAAAGTGATGATTTCAAGCATGATTATTTCGATACCGGATCTGTTGTTTTGAATCACGAGCAGAAAATGGCCGCCGACCGTATTGGCGGACATTTGGACGGATTTTCGGTATATCTGTTGGACGGCATTACCGGCAGCGGCAAGACCCAGGTTTATTTTGATTCTGCCTGGCGCGCGTATGCTGCCGGCAAATCAGTATTGCTGATGATGCCCGAGATCGCATTGACAGCGCAGTTCATGTCGCGGTTTGCATCCCGCTTTGGCGCAAGACCCGTCGTATGGCACAGCAATCTGACAGCCGCCCGGCGGCGCGAAATATGGCGCGGCGTGGCGAACGGCAATATCAGAATGGTTGTGGGGACGCGCAGCGCTTTATTCTTGCCTTGGCGGAATTTAGGATTGATAGTGGTTGATGAAGAACACGATGGGTCTTACAAGCAGGAAGACATGGGGAATTATCACGCCCGCGATATGGCTGTGCTGCGTGCCGCTGTCTCAGGATTTCCGGTGGTTCTGGCCAGCGCGACTCCATCGGCCGAAACAATCAAGAATGTGAACGATGGAAAATATAAAGAATCAAAACTGACATCTCGGTTTGGCGGAGCCAAGCTGCCTTCTATTGAAACCATAGATATGCGCGGGGCAGGCGCGGAAGAATATAAAATTATCTCCGATGGGCAGGAAAAAGTTCAACCTGGCAGCCTGTCTCCGGCGTTGGCCGCCGCGATAGGGGATACTCTGAATCAAAAACGGCAGGTTATGCTGTTTATCAACAGGCGCGGGTTCGCCCCGATCATCCAGTGCAGGAAATGCGGCTGGACGTCCCAGTGTTCCGAATGCGCCGTGGGCATGACGTATCACAAAAGGCTGGGCAAATTATTATGCCATATATGCGGCCGCACTGCGTCATTGCCTGACAGCTGTCCGCAATGCGGGCACCAGATATCGATGCGCGGCATCGGATTGGAAAAGATTCGGGAAGAAGTCAACGCTAAGTTCCCGAACGCGCGGACCGCGCTGGTGTCCAGCGACACGATGACGTCGCGCCAGGCATTGGAGCGCCTGGTCGATAAAATGGAATCGGGCGAAATAGATATAGTTATCGGAACGCAGATTCTGGCCAAGGGTCATCATTTCCCAAACCTGACATTGGTCGGCGTGGTTGATTCGGACATGGGGCTGTTAGGCCCCGACTTTCGCGCGGGCGAGCATACATTCCAGCAATTGTTCCAAGTTGCCGGACGCGCGGGACGCGGGGAATCGCACGGGCGCGTTTTAATGCAGACGTATCATCCGGATCATCCGGTGATAAAGGCCATCCGCGCGTACGACAGGGACGCGTTTATGAAGACCGATATGGAATCGCGCCGTGCCGCCCGGATGCCGCCATTCGGTCAGCTGATTGCGATAATAGTAGAGGCGGAAAAAGAAAATATTCTGCAAAAATATTGCGCGGACTTGGCGGCGGCGGCACCAATTCTAAGCGGCGGCCGCATTATGGGCCCGATTGCGGCGGGGATTTATCAAATCCGCAGCTGGTACAGAATGCGTTTTCTGGTCGCGGGCGATGAGCGCGCAAACTTGCAGCCCGTGGTAAGGCAATGGTTGTCGCGTATAAAGCAGCCGGCGAATTTCCGTGTAAAAATAGATGTAAATCCGCAGAATTTTATGTGAAAAACTTTTTTCCAGCAATCAGAAATCAATGTTATTCCAACCTATATCAGAAATAGAAAATTTGAAACATTAATTTGACATTTATTCGCGTAAAAATTTATCTACTGTGACTTCCAGCATTCGTGCTATTTCAAAAAGTTCGCATGCAGACAGTGAATTGCATCCGGCTTCGTATTTCTGCATTTGATGGAAAGTAAAGCCCAAACACTTTCCTAGTTGTTTCCGGGTTATCCCGACCCCCAGCGATTCTTTTTGGGTATCCGTCATCTCGGATACGCGTCTGGCAAATGCCGACGCCCTGGCATCCGCACGGCCTATCTTTTCGCCATATCTCTGCGCTTCCGGCAACGATAGCCTATG
>JAIRLB010000057.1 GCA_031259745.1 Rickettsiales bacterium
CAAGAATTCCATAGGCAGGCGGTTTATAATAGGCGACGCCATGCCGCTGATGATCAATGCGGTCGCCTCGTCTTCCGCCAGGCCCGCCTGCATCAGATAGAGCAGGGACGCCGTGTCAATGGCGCCTGTGGAGGCCTCGTGACTTTGATCGTTGCAGCCGTTGGAATGGATAATTGTCGGCAGGGTGTTCGCGATGCACCCGTCCCCTATCAGCCGGCTGTCGCATTTGCTTGCGTTCTTGCCGCCGGTTCCGGCAAAGCTGACCAAGCTGCGGTATGTTTGAACTGATTCCTCCATCGCAACGCCGTACGACACGATATTCGATTTGGTGTCGTTGCCGATATGGATCATCTTGGTTCCGGTATCGGCCTGCTGGCGTCCGCGCGTGATAGTCAGCGAATAAAAGTCGCTGGACGCGCAGTCGCCCTTTAATATTGTCGAAGGATACTTCCAAGTCATGGCGGATCCTATCTCGACCTGGGTCCAGTCCAGCCGCGCGTTTTTATGCGCGACGCCGCGCTTGGTCACAAAATTCAAAATCCCGCCGCCGTTTTTTTTCTTATGATTCGAATCGCCATCTGCCTTGTATTCCCCCGCGTACCAGTTTTGTACGGTCGCATATTTTACGGTTGCGCTGTCCATCGCGATGATTTCGACCACGCCGCTGTGCAATTGATGGTTTGGCCGGCGCGGCGCGCTGCATCCTTCCAGATAAGAAAGTTCGGCCCCGGCCCCGGCGATAATCAAAGTCCGCTCAAACTGGCCGATTTTTGCCGTCTCGATTCTAAAATAGCTGGCCAGGTCGATCGGGCATTTTGTATTCGGCGGAACATATACGAATGTGCCGTCCGAGAATACTGCCGCGTTTAATGCCGCAAAGAAGTTGTCGGCTGATGGCACCACCGTGCCCAGATATTTGCGAACCAAACCGGGATGCTTTTCAACGGCTTCGGAAAATGGCAGGAAAATAATCCCCAGCCTTTCCAATTCAGATGTATACGATGTATGAACGCTGCGGCTGTCGATCACGGTGTCCGTCGCCATCCCGAGCAACGCCCGCTGCTCGCTTTCGGGCAGGCCCATCTTTTCATAAATATCCCTCAGGTCCGAATTGTCGACAGGCGCGGATTCTTTGTAGTAATCAAGCGCGTCATAATCAATCGGATCGTATTCTATTTCGGCCCAATGGGGCTCTTTCATTTTCATCCATGCGTCGAAAGCATCCAGGCGCCATTGAAGCAGCCAATCCGGCTCCTGCCGGATTTTTGATATTTCGGCAACCAAATCGCGCGATAGTTTTTTCATTCTGCTTCGGCCAGTTGTTTTGCCTGACTGAAAAATGCCAGGGATTGCCCCAGCAGCCCATCGGTGAATGTCGCTGATAAAATTCCGTTCGGCTCGGTGGCGGTCAGATGACCCAGAAAGCCTTCCGCGCGGTTCAGGTAATTGTCAACGCTTCGAGCCACTTCGCCATCCAGTTTGATGGCGCGCCGCAGTTTTTCCAAGGCGAAAGGATTTTTTGCGTATTCGTCCATAATTCCGCCCAGCGCGCGCCATAACGGATGCTCGGCCGTGCTGCGCGGCATAATATCAACGGCCGCCATAATCGGAATCAGGTTTTGCAACAGGTCTTGGTAAATCATTTCGGCGTTTTCGGCAACGATGTTTGTGGCATGCCTGCTTTTCAGAACAGACTGCATTTTGACCATCAGGGCGTATTGGTGGGATAAGGTCCGGGTCAGCGTTTTTATTTTGGAATTAATGCTGAATATGGCGCCGCCGACAGCTATCAGTCCGAAAATAATCGCAATGATGGAAATGAATATAAAAATATCATTCATTGACTGCTCCTGAGATATATACTGCAAGTATAGCATTTTTTTACCGATTCGTAAGTCATCATTTGCGGCATACGGTGCTAAATTTTAGGTCTTGCGCAGATTCGGCCAAGTTGTTATAATATCAGCATGATATAATGAATATTTACAAAAGGAAGCTTTAATGTTTCGCAAGATTTTGATAATAGCTATGTTTGCAACGGCCGCGGGATATTGTTTCGCTTCGGACACCGGTCTGCCACAGATTGTGACCTCGGAAGTTTTTTATAAAGAAGACCGTCAGGCCACCGCTGAGCCCGCATACGGCGCGCATGCCCATTATGCCCAGGAAAAAGCCGAATATGTCGAACAGCAGCCGGCGGTCGTGCCCGTCTGGCCCGTTACCGGCAGTGACGCCGATGTTGAGGTTTCCTGTAACGGCGGCGCCTCGTGCATGAAAAAACAAGCCGACAATATAAAAATTGTTTCCAAAATCGGGGCGGATCTTGTTGTTGAAAATAATTTCAATTTGGGCGCCCGCGGCGAATTCGGCGGCTGGTCCGGCGGGGCTAATATGCTGCATGGATCCCAGGTTCCGATGGGATTTGACGATGAATGTTTTGTTGGTTCGGAAATGCCCCTGCTGCATCGTGAAATGCTGGAGGACGATGGCGGCGAAATCTTGGCTGCATCGCGCAGCACGCGCAAAAAATGCGCGGGCCGCGGCAATTATGCAGGATTAGGCGCATCTTCTGCTGCTGAAAAAAATAACGCCGTGTCGGAAAAAGGCGCCGCAGCCCAGTCGGGTGAAATCGCCGTCGACGAGTCCGCCGATGCAGAAGCGCCGAAAGAATTACAAGACCAAGTACGCTCTTGGGTCGTGGCATCTGGCCAGACATTGCGCGAAGTTTTGCAAAACTGGTGCGACAAAGAAGGCTGGGATTTGGTTTGGGCTACATCCCGCGAATATCCGATTGAAGCAAGCGCGGTGTTCAAGGGGCGTTTTGTGGATGTGTCTTCGGCCTTGGTTCGCAACTTTGGCCGCGCGACCCCGATCCCGTATGCAAAGTTTTACAAGGGCAACAGGGTATTGGTCATTTCCACCACGGAAGAATAAAAAACAAGGGCAGGATTTGAATATGAAGAAAACATCGATGATTTTTACAAAGGCTTTACCCCTTGCTTTGTGCCTGATGCCTCTGGTGTTCGGCTGCGCCAAAAAGCAATCCGCCCAGGTCGCCGCGGAAGTAGATCAAAATTTTATCAACGCATACGATGCGTTTGAAATGGCCAAGAATCCGCGCGCCAAGGTAACCAGCGGCGATACGGTTTCAATGTCCGAAGGGGTATGGCTGGGCAGCAAGTCTACTATTCTGGAGCATAAAAACAGGCTGCCAAAGGAATACGAGACGGATACGGGCATCACCATCTTGCTGAACGAGCCAATATCGTTGCAGGTTCTGGCCAACAACATACATTCCGTTTCCAATATTCCCGTAAAAATTGACAGTCAGATTAATGCCGAAAAATTAAAGAAGACGATGAATATAGCCTATACTGGCAAGCTGTCTGGCCTGCTGTCCCAAGTCGCGACTGATTTGGACCTGCTGTGGTACTATGATAAGAATTCGATTATCTTTTATGAAACGGAAACGAAAACCTTTACATTGTATGCCTTGGGCACGGATGTTTCGTATCAGTCATCCATTCGCACGGACGACGGAAACCAAGTGTCGCTGGAATCCAATCTGAAAGAATGGGCCGAGGTTGAAAGCACGATTGGCTCTATTATCGGCAAAAATGAGAATTCGTCCTTTACGGTATCCCAGTCTTTGGGAACGATTACCGTAACCGCGCCGCCTTCGGTTCAGGCTCGCGTTGCGGAATATATCGCAAAGCAGAACAAGCGCTTGTCCCAGTTGGTTACCATAGACGTGAAGGTATTGCAGGTTTCCATAAACAACACCTCTGCATTCGGTTTGAATCTGGCGGCTGCAATCAATGCGGCGGCGGGTTTGAATGTCATCGCAAATCCCAAGAATAACCTGTCTTCATCCACCCAGACCGAGGCAAGCGGCATGAACATCGCCGTGTTGTCCAATGTAATCGGCGGCGGCGCGCTGGTTTCATCTGATGGGACAAAACTTGGGGACGCATATACTGCGGATCAAATCAAAAACGGATCGCTTTCGGGCGCCGCCGGTTCGAGCGCTTTGATTCAGGCGTTGGCAAAGCAGGGCAAGGTGTCGTTGGTTACAAATGTCGGCGTGACGACGCGCAACAACCGCGTCGCTCCGGTCAGCAATACCAGAACAACCGGATATATCAAGCGTTTTGAATCGCGCACTTTTACGACCGTCGAATCGTCCACCGTCGACCAAGACAATTTGGAAACGGGCTTTTCAATGCAACTGCTGCCGAATATTTTGGAAAATGGCAAAATCCTGCTGCTGTTCAAAATGTCCGTGCGTGAATTGCTGAACATGTCCACCCAGACAATCGGAGAGGTTACACTGCAATTGCCAGAGGTTGAAGAACGCAGCTTTATGCAGGAAGTCATAATGGAATCCGGCCAGATGCTGGTTGTGTCCGGATTTGAAAAACAGACGAACAACGACACGAGATACGGGCTGGGCGAGGCGGACTTTATGGCGCTGTCGGGTTCCCGCGAATCGAATGCCCAGCGTGACGTTTTGGTTGTCATCCTGACCCCCCAGGTTCTGGTCAGCCCGATGGACGTGGAACGCAGCATACAGCAGCATTGGGGTTCTCCATTGAATTGACGGTCGATTGTTAGAGCTGAAATAAAGTAATAAAGAATTGGAATTGATTGGCGTAGGGGCGCGGTTTCTGCGCCCTAAAACTTATTCCTTATTTTCCCCTTGTATTTACTTGGTAAAATAGATAAGATACTATGTACAATCCAAAC
>JAIRLB010000063.1 GCA_031259745.1 Rickettsiales bacterium
CGAAAGAAATCGGGTTCGAGCGCGAGATTAAAAAGAGATTGGAATATTGGAGCAGATTGCGGGACAAAAAATAAAATATGATGCTTCGGGTTTCTATTTGTGCCATAATGCCACATAAATAAAGGTGGCGCCATGAAAGGTTACGGTTGGATATCAAAAGTTGCGGATTATGCGCATGTTAATGTCGGCAAATTGCCAAAAGAACAACAGCGGCTGCACAATATGCTGGTTTATCCAAGCCGCGGTTCCGATCCCAATTATTTCAACATAAATAAAAGCTTCCTGAAAGAATTGAAAAACCAACAGGATAAAGAATATATTAAAATAGTTTTAAGCTGGCTGGATCACGGTTTGTTTTCTGACGGATGGGGATTGCTGTCTGGCGGAAAATTTCACGGAAAGGGTTTGTCGGAACTGTCCGGCACAGATAAAGAACAAGTCGTAACGATATTAAAAACGATAAAACAGGCATTCATAGAATATAAATTTCAGCCCAATTATATTTCCATAAACGACAAAAACCACAACATAAATTCAATGTTGAAGCAACTTGGCGCGAAAATTGCAGGCAAAAATAACAAGCATTTAGAATTAAAAACGGCCGCGCAAAAATTGGCCGACGGTAAAAAATTTCCGAGAAAATTGAAAAAAGAAGTTGCAAAAAATCCCGTTGCCGCAAAACTTCTAAAAGAGCTGCGCAATTCCAAGACAAAATAAGAAAATTAAAACAATATGTTAATATTGGCGCCGAATTGCCATTTCCTGATTTCTAATTCATAATCAACGTGGCCGACATATTGCGTGCGACCATATTGGCGAACCAATTTCATATTTATCCATTCTTGGTCAAAGCTGGGGTTTGTCGATTTGCGGACATCAAAGCCAACCCCGGTCATCCAGCTGTCAGTAAATCTGACATAAGCCTCTGGAATCAGGTCTATATATGCCATCCCGCGGGTTTCATCAAAAATCCAGCTGGTCTTGATGGTGCCGGACAATGTAAACCGCGACCACTGGCGGCCAACCCGAACGCCGGCATAATATATTGTATCTGCAAATTCCGGCTCTCGAACACGCTTTGTTCCGCCGAAATTTATACCCAGCAGCGCATCGGATATGATTTTGGAATCGCCATACGATCCCGATGCCCCCGACAGCCTGCAAACGCCGCCTAATCCTATATTAGAGAATCCGTCTTCAGAGCCATTGAAATCCTGCTGGTATTTTATGTCGGCGGATACGGCCAATCTGTCACCGAAACCATAAGAAAATTTTTGCGACATGCGCAATATGTTACCATTGAAAAACAAGTTGGAATTAGATAAGAAATCGCCGGTTTTGGTCAAAAACACCGGATCGGCCATATCATACGCAATATCTGCTCGAACGACTGAGAATGGCAGAAAACTGATAAAAAATAATAGAAAAATATATAAGGTTTTATTTTTCATCCCACTTTCCCCGCCAGCCAGCCAAATGCTTGGCATGAAAAACGATACAAGGCCCCATGCGCCCGGGGCCCCGAATCCTAGAAATATAATATCGCCCGCAAGCCGACTGACCATTCGGAATAGTTATCAATTTTTGCAGTTCCTATATTTGCATAATCCGTCCAGCCGACTGATGGCTCTTTCCAATATAAATCCAAATCCTTGCCGTTCGCGCTATCATAGAGCGAAACTTTGCCATACAGGTTCAATGCGAAAGACTTTCCCGGCTGCCATCCGAGACCTCCCGTTAAATAAGCCTGGTTGTGCCAATCATAATTGCCAAATACCGCCTCTAGATTCAGCGTCCAGTCCTCATCCAATATGCTGAACAATCCGACGCCGCCTTCAAAGTAAGCCGCGGTTTTGTCGCCGACATCATAAGCGACGAACCAGCCGTTTTCACCTACTTCAAATCCGTCTCCGTACGAATTTTTATCAAAATTTACCAGCCATCCGCGCGCCAATCCATAGATTGTGGAAGAATCGACCTTGTAGCCGCCCTTTAAATCCAAGGCGAATATGTTGGACATATCGACTTGTTTCTGGTAATAGCCGGACAATGTGGCAATCCATTCCGAACTGTCGACAAAGCGCCACTGCAATCCCAATCCGTACAGATTGACGCCTGAATTCGACAGGGAATCATCAGGCGTTGCCGTATCGGACCAATCCGCTTTGTATTTTGAAGAATCAAATTTGATCATGCCCAGAACAGCCAAGCGGTCCGTAATTCCAAAGCTTACGTCTTCCTTTACAGAAAACTGTGTAATATTCCAATTTGCCTTAAACCCATTCAAGGAAAATAAACTATACGTTGGATCCCGAACAGTTTGACTTATTACAAAATTATAAGAACCCGCCGTGTATGACAAATCCGTCACAGACCCGAAACTGCCTTTTAACGGCTGGAAAAACGGATGCGCCAGATAGTATTTGCGCCGCAGTTCGCTGCGTACCGTCTCAGCGCGATTTGTGCGCCTTGACGCCGCCGCATCCGTCGCGGATTTCTTGCCCGCATATTCCTTGTATAATTCGCTTCTTTTAACAGGCTGCGTGTAATATATATCGTTCCCATCCTTTGCCGCATAAGTCTTGGTAGAGCTGCGCGTTTCGTACTTTTCATAATTCACGCTTGTTTTTTCACGCGTTCCCGGCGCCCCCGTCAAATCCGCGCTGGACGCGCCATACATTCCGGAATTGGTTGCCGCCCATACGGGCGCCATGCCGAACATCGCGACAGCCCAGATAAACAAAGACATTTGTTTCTTCATTCTTAAAACTCCTTTTGGCATGATTATATCATAAAAAAGGCCGGCAAAAAAGCGTTAGGTTACAATATCTGCCGTTTGTTATTGGCGTCGGGCGGACTGACGACGCCCTCGGCCTCCATTCGCTCCATAAAGCCCGCCGCCTTGTTGTAACCGATTCCTAACCGCCGCTGGATATAGGAAATCGTTGGTTTCTTGTCGCGAATGACATACTGCCTTGCCTGTTCGTACAGATCCGCGTCCTTATCTGACTTCGATGCGGGCATTCCCAAGATTCCAGCGGGCAGACCGCCAAAATCATCCGAATCATCGCCTTCGGTCACGCCGTCCGCATAGGCCGGCTCTCCCTGCGCGCGCAGGAAATCCGCCACCTTATTAATTTCGGAATTTTCGATCAACGACCCGTGGATGCGAACCGGAACGCGCCCTGCCTCGCTGAACAGCATGTCGCCGAATGCCAGCAATTGCTCAGCGCCCTTTTCGCCCAGCGTCGTCATGCTGTCGATATTGCTGCGCGCCTGGAATGAAATTCGTGTCGGAAAGTTCGCCTTGATTACGCCGGTGATAACGGTGGTGTCCGGACGCTGGGTTGCTGCGACCAGATGGATGCCGGCGGCGCGCGCCTTTTGCGCCAGACGCTGGACGCAGGCCTCGACCTCTTTGCGCGCAACAGACATCAGATCCGCGACCTCGTCGATAATAACAACCATATATGGCATGTCCGACAGGTCTATTTTTTGTTCTTCAAATTCAAGTCCGCCTGTTTCAGGGTTTGTGCCGACCGCGACTTGCTTGGTCAAAGTTTTGCCCGACGCGCGCATTTTCGAAACGGCGTCATTGTATCCCTCTATATTCTGCGCGCCGATATCTTTCAGCCTTTTATAACGTTCCTCCATCTCGCGCACTGACCATTTCAGCGCATTCACGGAAGAATTCGGGTCTGTCAGAACAGGCGTGACCAAGTGCGGAATATTATCCCACAGCGTAAAGTCAACCCCTTTGGGGTCGACAATCATTAATTTGCACTTGTCCGGCGTAAAGCGATACAAGACGGACATGATAATGGATTGGACAAAGACGGATTTGCCGGATCCGGTGCGACCCGCGATAAGAACGTGAGGCATTTTGGCTAGATCGAAATACATCGAATTTCCGCCGATATCCACCCCCAAAGCCAACGGGATTCTGTATTTCGAATTCACAAATGTCGGATTGGTAACCAATGATTGGAACCGCAGGGTCTGGCGATTCAAATTGACCATTTCCACGCCGATGAAGTTCGTGCGCGGGATATGCGCGATGCGGATATTCTCGGTCGCCATGGCGCGCGTCATATCTTTCACCGTATCGGTGACCTTGGCGATGCGGACGCCCGAATCTGGTTGGAATTCATACAACGTGACTATCGGGCCGGG
>JAIRLB010000051.1 GCA_031259745.1 Rickettsiales bacterium
GTCATAATAATAAATCCGCGTCTGCATTTCGCATCGGTACGGATTTATTACATTATACATAGCAAGCTGATTCATTTAATTGATTAGTTATAGTTGACCGCTGAATCAATCTCTGTTACCATTTTATAATGCGATATCATTGTATCAATCTTTGTTATAGTTGACCGCTGAATCAATCTCTGTTACCATCTTATAACAGAACAAAACAACCGCTTTCGTGTTATAGTTGACCGCTGAATCAATCTCTGTTACCATCAAGCCTGAAAACATTAACTGGTGGACTAAGTTATAGTTGACCGCTGAATCAATCTCTGTTACCATAAATTAGTAACGGTGGACACTGGAACTAAAGTTATAGTTGACCGCTGAATCAATCTCTGTTACCATGACAAACAACACAAACAGAAGCACAAATAAGTTATAGTTGACCGCTGAATCAATCTCTGTTACCATCGCAAATAGTGAAACGCCTGTAATCTGAGGATTACGGGCACATTTTATAAATAAAAAATGATAAAAAATTGTTTCAAAAAAGTAATAATTGACCATTTTTTTCGCGAATTCGTTCTTCATTCTCTATATTATTTTTGCCTAAAAATGTGTCCGAAGTGACATATTGCTTGTCCGTTATGTAAACAAAAGATACCGAACTATTTTCAGGAATCGCCCAGATTAGCGATTTCGCCGCA
Source organism: Rickettsiales bacterium (assembly GCA_031259745.1). Taxonomy (GTDB): domain Bacteria; phylum Pseudomonadota; class Alphaproteobacteria; order Rs-D84; family Rs-D84; genus JAIRLB01. The sequence continues at coordinate 690 of JAIRLB010000051.1, forward strand.
TTCTTTGCGGACGACAAATCGCGGCAAGGCTTGATATACACCGAAAATTGTTTCATCGCAAATCCGTTGTCTAACAGAGTATTGCGAAACCTGGTCGCCTTGCGTTGTTCGGTTTTGGTTCTGACAGGAATATCAAACATGCACAGGATCCACATCAGAGACCATCCGGTTATAGAATCAAGCCGACGACTTCGCGCCATTGTTTAACACCTTGTGCTTCTTTTTCACTTTCCCGAACGAGGTCAGTTCGATTTTCCGCGCCCGCCAATTAACAAGATTTTTAAGACCTGTTTCTATGGTATCAACAAACATATATTTTATACTTTTATCTTTCGGCGAGGTCATTCGCGCGTCGCTGATAAAATCTATATCGAATTTGCCTTTGCTAAACTTTTTAACTCTGGCCAAGCATTGTGCGGCACTGGTATATTTTTTCCATTGCTGCGGTGTGTTCAATTCCATTATATCGCCTTGATGCACAGACCAGATTATTCTTCCACCATCCCGCTTCCATTTCGGAACAAAATCCGGTTGGTTTGCATTGAAGCGATTGATTACTTCCCACCCGATTTTTCCTTTTTTGCTTATATAAAAATCGACACAATGGTTATTGCCTGATTCGTATGCTACACCATGCTTTTCTATCTTGATAAGAGAGTTGTTATTTTCATACTGCCTGAACTTATCGTCTTTCCAAAGTCCTCTGTTTCGTATCAGACGCAATGTCCTCGCGATAATACGCGCATCGGTAATTTGGAAATCTTTGCCGCCTCTGGCCAAATTCTCTTGGCTTTCACGCTGAAGTTCAAGTTTTGCAAAGTCCCAGTAGTATAAGAAATTATCATAAAGTTCATGCTGAGCGACACGGGCCGATGCGATGCTTTCATGAAGCTCGCTTTTTATATTTTCCGGAATTAACAACTTGGCCAAATCGTCTTTCTTTTTTATAACGACGGATATTTTCCGTCTGTAGACAGTCAGTGCAGAACTACCGTTTTCACAAAGGATTACGCGCCCGGTTTCCTTATGTAGTTGTCCGGGTTTGCTGTGCTCTGGTTTATGCGATATTTTTATATTTCTTAACGTATTTATGACACGAGTGCGGAAATCATCCAGCGGAGCCGGATATCCACTATGAAAATCTTCGGTTTCTGTCACCATTCGCTGTAGCAGGCTGCGGTTTGCAAATGCTGCTACTATTGCGTCCATCGCATGATGGCGATGGTCGATGCGCGGTTTGGCGAACCATTCTTTATTTTTGGTTTTGTATTCTTTCCATTCGCCATCAATATCCGGCTTATGGTTGGATTCTTTTATGATGCCGGTGTTTTTTTCCATCCATCGCTTTGGCGCGTTTTCCAAATATCGTGGAACATCCATATTCAGCAAGTCGTATTCCAATCCGTCCAGATTCCAAACGTGGCGCAGTTTTGCAGTCTGTGCACCGCGTATCGCCAGCATGCCTGCTTCATCGACATTGCGGTTCAGTATCGCGCGCAGATAACGCATGGCGAGTTTTGATACATACCGCGTGTCGGTCAGATATCGGTTTGTTTCTTCTGAGTCTCCGAAATTACGGAATTTTTCTTCTGCATCGGGTTCGAATCGCCATGATTTATCTTTCAAACGCTTGCGGGCGTTCTTAAGAATTTCGCGTATTTCTTCAGGCGTTTTTGATTTTTCGAAATATGGATATGGGAACGAATTTGTTTTTGCTCTGTTGTCTGTCGCGTTTACCAGGACAAGATTATTATAAGTATCCGTACCGCCCAATTTTTGCGGAATGATGTGCTCTATCTCAAAGCTATTGAAATCTTGTGGAATGCTATTTTGCGGCGCATAAGCATCAGCCCAGCCCTGTTCCTTGGCAAGCTTGTATTTCAAGATATTTTTTCTTGTTATCGGCAGGCCTTTGTTAGCTAGATGTTGTCGCGCTTCTTCATTATCGCTGCGATTGCTTTTCTGGCGTTTTTCCAGTTCCGCTTTTTGCTCTGGCGATAATCCCACATCGCGTCCGACTTCGATGTTTATTTCATATGGCTTTCCATAAAGCCGAATTATGTCGTTCACGACCAGACGCAGCTGGTTCAGAATCATATGAACGCCTGGATTTGCGATTTTTCCGAATTGTTTTTCTTCTTGATTCAGCGTAGGGTTGCGTTTTTTTACATGCTCCGCAACCGGCTGAGTATCCGAGGTCAAAATTTTTCCGTAATATGGCAATAAATTACAGGAGCCCTGAACCATACGTACGCGCTCTTCTGGCGCCATGAATCGCGGATCCGTTTTTGCCAGTTCGTCGGTAATTTCACGATGAGTAATCACCGATGTTTTCAGTTTTTCTAAGATGGTTTCGGTTGCGGTTTTGCCAAGATTGGTTCGTCCTTTTGGAATTTTTGCCAAGATTATTTCTATTTTCACATCATCGGCAATACCAAGTTTTTCACCAACAATTTTTATAAAACTTCCATTGGAATACAAGCGTTCGCCGGAACCGGTTGGATCTACAGGATTCGATATGAATTCGATCAAGTCTCCGGTTATATCAAGATCGCGGAATTGTGGCAAAGAGTAAAGATATGGCTTTATCGGATTTTCAACTGAGAGTTCGGATTGTTTCAATCCCAACAATTCTTTGATTGATTTTTTCCCGGCAGATTTCCCTGCCAGCAGCAATTCGGTTATGATTTTGTCGCGTTCTTCCTTCGACAATTTTTCTTTGCCTGTGTCCGTCAGTTTACTTACATTGTTGACCTCTTCATAAATACGGCGTTGTTCAGATAACGGATGAGCTTTGGATAAGCGATTTTCGTCCGCTATATAGATGCATTTCCCAATAGCCCATGGCATCGACGGCAGTTCGTAGAATAGAATATATTCAATTTTTTGCTTTAACCCAGGTGTGATTTCCTGTTGCTTGCAAATTTTATCAAATTCATCCCGCACCAGCCAGCGCGGAATGGCGTAATCAACCGCTGGTTTGCCATCATAATTTTTCTGGCGCACTATGCGTTTGCTTTTGTCGTTTATGCGCGACAACAGAAATTCTCCGATAGTTCGCGCACCGCTATCCGCCAGGTGCTTTTCCATCATATCATAAGGCGATAATGATTTCTTTGGCTTTTCATCGTCCTCGTTATGTGTGTCATCCGCTTCTTGCATTTGATTTATGTATCCCGCACCGCGATGCTTGGCAAGATGTAATATGGCGCGCCCAAACCAAAATGGGTTGATTTTTTCATCCAAAGCACGCGCACGTATTTCATACGGCGAAATCCTACGCAGCTTGTCGGTACCGTCCGGGGAACATGTCGGATACAACCCGTTATCGAACAACAATTGCGCTAGCAACTTCATTCGCTGGCGTGTACGGATTGTATTTTTCCGAATTGTGCGTTTTAACCTCCGGTCTTCCGCGCCTTCGGATACTTCAAAAATTCTGACACCGGCATCGATTATTTCAGTCGGATTATTTTCATTATCCAATCGTATCACGGCTGCACCGATAGATCCGACACCCAAATCCAAACCAAGCCGATATTTCATATTGACACTCCTTTTTTATTCTAGTATAATATAGAAGCATATGTTTTAACAGCGTTTTTTATAGAGATTGATTCAGCGGTTAACACATATATAATAAAGACTTGTTCTGAAAAATGATGGGGCGGTTCCCGCCCCAATTATTGTTAATTTCCGTATAGAATCACTGTAACTTTGACTTTTTGTATTCGATATGCCAGAATTATTTCATACATCGCCAAATAAAAAATGAAAATAATGAACATTATCCCAGCAAGACATGTTTCCAACACCATTTTTTTCTAACGCAATTTTGAAAGCCAATCAATTTTGCAGACAAAGTGGATTAATTCGAATAATTGCAATTTGCGGTGTATTCAAAATTTCCAGTGTCGTCGCTGCCTGTCGCTCCGAGCGGAAGATAACAGTCGGTTATCGCAGTACTGCCGGCGACGGATGTCGCGGCGGAATTCCCTGTTTCAGTCACGCATGATTTGCATGTTGACTCATTAAGAAAATATCCCTCATTGCAAGAGATTGAACCGGCGGCGCATGTGGCATTATCTGGAATAGCCACACATCCGGAACTATTGCCGCAATACCCTTCATTACAGTAATGAAATCCGCAAGTGCCCCATGTGCCATAGGTGCATGCCGTACCATTATAACTGACGAACGTACTTGTCTGTCTTCCCGTAGCATTGGCAACTATTCCATCCGTGCAGCTCCGCGCATCCGTGGCACTGCATGCCTCTTGCCAAGAACGTAGGATACATTTATACCGACCAACATAATCGTCGTTACTTTTCACTGTGCAGCCGTAATATTCACCACAAGTAAGCTTCTCATAATCACTGCATTGATAACATTCAACGCCCTTATTGATATTTCCGTTAAACAAACAAGCTGTGGAAATATTCCATGCATCCGCATGTCCGCATACCAGAGCCACAACGCATGCTGTTATTATGATTTTTTTCATTCCAACCTCCTTTTTTTCATGAATGAAAATTCCGCCAAATAAATGGCGGTTGGAGGTTCAGAACAATTAATATAGAAATTGTGCGGCGTATTCTGTATATTCCGCCAGCCCTCCAACCCAGTGGGCTGCGGGCTCAAATTTTCCACCAGCGGCAACGCCGGCGCTATATTAATGGGTTCTGACACCCCGCAACCGGAACTCCCGATTGCAATTGCAATGTTATTGCAAACATGAAAAAAATGCAAATGAAAACCGCGGAAAGGCCGTTATCAATCAAACGGATTTTCTGATTTTTTGTATTCGATTATAATGGGCAGTGCCTCCCAATTCAACGCAGCTGCCAATCCGCGGCGCAGATATCGGGTATAGCTTTCCGGGATATCGGACGCACCGCCGACATTTATAACAATGCGCATCGGGCGGCGGCCCGTCTGGGATGCAAACTTTATCTTCATCGGGCGTTTCAGCCGCGACATAGGCGGCTGGCGGGATGCCACCAGCTTTTCCACGGCGCGGTTTATCAAACTTGTCGGCGCACGGGAATTGGACAGATCCCACTGTTCGTAAACGCGTTTGAACAAATTCTGAACGCCAGTTCCTTTTTCTGCGGAAATCGCCAGTATCAGCGGCTTGATAATCTGATGGAAAGAATTCTTAAATTGATGTTTTAGTTTTAACAATTTCGCCTCTTGTTCATCACGGCCGATCAAATCCCATTTGTTCAAAGCAATACACAAAATCTTGCCCGCCTCATAAACACGCGCGGCAATTCCCAACGCCTGGTTTTCAATATTTTTCGTGGCGTCAACTATCACTATCACAACATCGGATTTTTCAATTGCGTCCAAAGATTTCAATGCGGACAGAGTTTCGACATCATCGGTGACGCCCGCCTTGCGGCGCAAACCGGCAGTATCCATCAATATTATATCGCGGCCATAGAATCTTGTCGGAAATTTCACCGTATCGCGAGTGATACCGGGCTCGTCCTTTACAATTTGCCTGTTTTCTCCCAGGACTTTATTCACAAGCGTTGATTTGCCGACATTCGGCTGCCCCAGAATCGCAATGCGCAAAGCCGGGGAGAGTTGATCTTTGATTTCTGATTTCCGATTTGGTATAGTTTCCAACCATTCATAGATTTTATCAAAGCCTTGCTTATGCTCTGCCGAGATCATCACAGGCTCGCCAAAGCCCAATTTATAAAAATCGTGAATATTGCCCAATTTCTTTTCGGATTCCGATTTGTTCACCAGCAGCAGCACCCTGGCCTTGCTTTGCCTGCGAACGGCGCGCGCCCAGTCCAGGTCTTCGGATATCAGGCCGGCGCGGCCGTCAACAACGAATAAAACGGCATCCGCCCGCGCAACGGCGGACAGCGCCATATTTGTGGAATCCAGACCGATACCCGTCTTTGTTTTATCCAAGCCCGCCGTGTCAAACAGCTGCCAGTCCGTGTTTGCAATAGTTCCCTGGACGACATCGCGCGTGACCCCCGGCCGGTCGTGAACCAGCGCATCGCGCGTCCCCGTCAACCCGTTAAACAAAGTCGACTTTCCTGTATTGGGCCTTCCTGCGATTGTGATTTTTATCATGATTTTTTCCATTGATTTTTTGCAATTATAAAGCAAAAATAGAAATAAGCAAACAGAAGCAGAAACCGGAGACACGAAAATGAAAGAAAAACTGACAAAGTGGACAAAGCATACTTGGAACATCCTGACCAAACCGAAACGTTATTTTACCAAGATTGTGGCTGATGGAAATTTGGACGAATCTATGTTTCGCGCGTTTATGTACGGTTTGCTGGGCGGCGTTTTGGTGCTGATCCTGCGCTTGGCCGGCGGGGCGACCATCACTATCGGATCTGTATTTACCGCGATTATAATCGTTCCCGTCCTGGCCGTGGTATTGCTGTTTATCTTGAGCGGGTTGTTGATGCTGGTTTCGGAAATAACCGGCGGCGAACGCGACTGGGAAATCGCAATAAAGGGACTGGCGTCTGTATTTTTTATATATCCGGCTATCTTGGTCGTGAACGCATTGGCATTTAATTGCGCATCACTGTGGACTGTCAGCATTATCGTCGACGCGTACATATTGTTCCTGTTCTACAATATCAGCTTGTACTGTCTGAAAGGAAAACGGCATAACGTCATGATTGTCATCGGAATCCTGACCTTATTCATAATAATGGTCTATGTCACCGATTACCGCGTCGGGTGGTTTATGTTGAAAAACACCAGCGCAACGCTTGCGTGCCTGCTGTAATAAAATATTTTTTAGAACTTGGCGTTCAGGCCGGCGCCCAGGAACGGCAGTCCGGCAGAAATACCCAGCGACATCCAGCCATTCAGACTTTCGCTGTATTTGTATCGAAACGACAGCATGGCGGTGTGCGCAACATAGTCTTTCGCATCGCTGTCCCACACGCCGGTATCCGATAACAGATACGATGCCGACAGGCTGTATTTCAATATGTCATAACTGATCCCGGTTCCCGCAACGATGCCATCCGTTGCGGCGATCGGGTTCCGATCATAGACAATGCGGCCGGACAGGCCCCAAATCCAGCTGTTGTATTGCAAATTCAATCCGGCGGATGTCTGCGCGCGCCAATCGGCGGTAACCCTTGGTGCAAAAACATCTGGTTGAAAATTTTCAGGGGAATCGATAAATGACGCGCCGAACGATACGGCCACTTTGGTCTTGCCTTCCGATTTTCTATATTTTACCCCGAAATCAACCGCATAGTCGTAATTAGGGGACAGTCCGGCAATCGACACGCCGTACTGCATGGGCTTGGTCGGAACCGATACGATATTGGCGCGCAAATCATATCTGCCACCGGTCAGCGTCGTATTTGAAAGAACGGCACCTTGCAAATCGATCTTTTTATAGAACAAAGGATTGTCGTTTATGCGTAATGAGCCGACATCCGGCAGACCCACGCCCAATTTGGTTGCGATTGAATCTGTAAATCCAACCTCTATGCGGCCAATCTCCGCATTTTCAAAAAATAAAAATGCATCGCGCTGCCATTCGTTTTGATATAGCGCCAATTCATCGATTGCATAAATTGCGCCGATGCTTCTGCCAGCGCCCAGCGCATAATTGAACTGGGTGCGGACACGCCAGTCGCCGATGAACGACGGTTCGTCAAAATCAGGCTCTATAACGCCAATGGTTCCGTATCCGTTTAATTTGAAGCCATAACCGCCATGATTATACTCAAACGCATCCGCGTTGGCGACGTCCAAGCACGCAACAAAAGCCACAAGAATTATTTTTCTTAAATTCATCTCTCTCATTCCCAATCATTTACTAATTTGTTTCCGCCAATATGGCAGCACGCAGCTTGCCATAGGCGCGCTCTTCTATCTGGCGGACGCGTTCGCGCGATATGCCGTACTTCTGCGCCAAGACTTCCAATGTCGCGACCGGGTCCGACAAGCGGCGCGCTTTCAGTATCTCGCGATCGCGTTCCGGCAAATCCTCCAAATGGCGGCGTAACAAGTCATATCCGCGGCGTTTGAACTCCAGCTGTTCTATCGTATCCTCTATGCTGTCGCGCTCGTCCGCCAGATTGGACAATGCATCCCTGGAATCATCAGCGCC
>JAIRLB010000010.1 GCA_031259745.1 Rickettsiales bacterium
GACCACGGCGCGATTCGCAATCGAATACGGCCGATTCGTTCATGCCAGTCCTTCGCACCCAAGTGACGCGCGGGCTGCCGGTCCAAACAGTCTTATCAAGGAAGGCCTGGCGACCCTGTGCAGCGGCGAAAAAGATTTCTTTGACGTCGCATGTCCGTCATCTGAAAAGCATTCTTGCAATAAGAAAAATGATTCGGAAAATGCGCTGCTTGATAAATTGGGAATCATTCCCTTGTCAGAATCTGTATTGGCAGAGCTTGTCAAAAAAAACATTGCGGAAATAAAGAAGAATTTGGTTGTATTGGAATTGCAGGGTCTGGTCGCGAAAACAGATGGCGGATACATCAAAATATAAGTCCGCGCATGTATATACGATGTCTATACAAGGTGCGGAAATTTGATGAAAATCCGAATCGGTGTCAAAAGTTAAGTGATAAAAAATTGTTTAAGAATTAAGTTGCAAATCGAAATAAATCTTATATCTTAGCCATCGTATCCAAACGATTGAGAAATCAATCAAATCGTAGAGAGAGAATGTAACATAAATCGTAAATTGCATAAGCGGCGTTGTTTTTTGAATATTCGGAAAACCCATAAACGCGAGTGAAATTTACTGTTTATGTACAGGTGTTTTTTATACTCTTGTGCGGCGGGAAACTCTTTTAGGAAGGAAAGGGAAACGGCATGCGGGCAACAGCGAAAAAATCGGCGGCAACGCCGGAATCTATCAAAATGGCAATGGCCGCAAAAATGGATTCCGCCGGTTATACTTCTTGGATTGCGCCCGCCAAAATAGAGATTTGCTCTGATGTCCTGTCCTTTGTTGCGCCCAACCAATTTTCGGCCGATTTTATCAAAAGCGTTTATTTGAATATAATTGAATCCGTTGCAGCGGATTTCGGCTTGTCTTTGCATATAGGCGCCGGCATCGCCGAGAAAACAGTCGCCGTGACTGCCAATGACAATGTATCGAAGACATTTGTCCCGGCGCCTGCGGCCCCGTCGGCGCCCGTGGCATTCGACAATTTCATCTCGTGCGATGAAAATGCATTCGTTGTTTCCGCATGCAGGAAATTGGCGGCCGGCGCGGTTTCTTTTTCGCCGCTGTTCATTTACGGCGCGACGGGCTGCGGCAAGACATTGCTGGCGACATCTATTTCTTCCGCGTCCATGGGACGCGTATTGATGATGAACGGCGGTCAGTTTGTATCCGAATTCGGCCGCGCGCTGCGTGAAAATTCGATCTTTGCGTTCAAGGATTTCTGCCGCAACTGCGACACGTTCATCTTGGATGACGTCCAGGTATTGGCCGGCAAAAAGGCAACCACCGAAGAATTCGTCCAGCTGGTTATGGATTTGCGCGGCGCGAACAAGAATATTGTCCTGACCGCAAATGCCGCGCCTGCAAATCTCGGCGGATTTGACCGCCGTGTTCAATCTTTGTTCGCATCAGGTTTGGTTGCGGACATAGCGTTGCCGACCAAGAATGTTAAAAAGGTTATATTGATGCGTTCCGGCGTCGCAATGGATGTTGCGGAGATGTTGTCATCCCGTATCGCGGGGGATTGCCATTTGGTTTCCGGCGTTGCGATGAAAATAAAAACATATTCGGAATTAATGGGTGAAAAGGTAACTGCGGCAGTTGCGGAAAGATTGCTGGCCGACACATTGCAGAAGAATAAAACGCCATTGTCTATGGTAAAATCCATGTGTTCGAGATTGGGGGTGTCGTTTGATGAGATCTGCGGTCGTGGCCGTGGGCGTACGATTGTGCGCGCGCGCCAGATTATGATGACAGCGCTGAAAGCCGCGACAAGCCTGTCTCTGGCGGAAATCGGCCGTTTGGTTGGCGACCGCGACCACGCCACGGTGCTGTATGCGATTGCGCAGATTGAAAAGGCCAAGGCATCCGATTTGATTTTGGCTGCTGAAATTGATCAGATGATAGAAGAATGTCGGTAAAAAAATTAAAATAAATTTTTATTTATGCATTTTGACCTTAAAAATGGCCTTGCGGCCATTTTTTATCTAATACCGACATTAAATTCATCACCCCAGCCCGCTACAGTCTGTCCGCCTATCGCGCAGCTGATGTCTTCGAATCCGCCTTTGATCTGGTTCTTTTTTATCACGCTGCTGGTTATCAAACCGCCCGCAGTCCCAAGAACAACCCCAGCAACTGAATCAGATACCAGACGGGATGTGTTGAACTTGCCCTCGGCTGTCTTCCAGACGCTGCCATCGCCATAGCTTTGACGCAATGTATTAATCTGTGCCAGAGAGTTTTTTATTTTGTCAGCGGACTGTTTCTGAGATGCTTGGGCTTTTTCTTCCTTCTCTTGAAGATCACGTTTTTCTTGATATTCACGCGCAGATTTTGCTTCTGGACTTTCAATACACTTATTTGCCTGGATAAAAAATCCAGGATCTTCACATACGCACTTGTCTTTTATAAGATCCCAGGTAACTCTTTCACCTGAGTCTTTTAGTATATTACAATTAGTAACATTTTCATTAAAGACACACTTCTTTTCATCCCAATTTTTTTGTTTATCTTTGCAGGTGCATTTTCCGTTGCCGCTGTTATCCCATTCAGTATCGGTTGCTTTTTTACAAGCCTCTTTTCGCTTTTGCTTGCTGTCTGCCGCCTGTCTTTTTTGTTTATTGATCTTATCTGTTTCTTCATTCGAAAGTACGCATTTTTTCTTTGCAGGATCCCATTGCTTTTTCGACGATCTAGACGAACAGTCGCATGCGCCACCTATTATTTTGCCGCCGCCTTTTTCGCATTCGAATCTTGCGGCATCAACAGCCGCTTTATCAATACATTTTGTTCCTACAATCTCAAATGAGGAATTTTCGCAATCACAACCATTTCCAGATGCATTGACCTTTCCGCCATTGATGTCTTTACATTTTTTTTCTAGTTCGGCTTTTCTCCGGTCTGCAATGCTCACGCAGGCTGTCTGATCTTCATTTGGTAAAAAACCTTCATTACATTTATATGCTATACATATATCATTGCCCGCACCGATAACTTTCGCGCCTGTATTTTCGTTACGAAAAGTTACGGTGCTTTTGGTGGAATTCTGTAATATTTTTGTAGAATTTGAGACTTGTCTGTTAAAATAATCATTATTTGTGGTGTGGCAATTTTTCACATCACGTGACAACCAAGTATCATTCCCCATCCAAGCAAAATTAGGGCCGGATTCTGAAGCTATTCTACATATGAAGAATTTTTCCAATTTCAAGTCATGCACAATGGTCCCATTTTCACAATGTCCTTTCTCGCAAACATAAGATTCTATTTCACCACTATAACCTGGATTAACTTCTAGCTCATATGCACTGATGCAATCGTTGCCACGGCCGCCGCAAGCCTCAACCTTACAGTTGCCAAATGCATTGCCGTTAATCCAAGCGGTTGCTAACAATAAAACAGAAAAAAACGTTAATTTTTTCATCTCCATTCTCCATCTAAAGAATGATCTCCTTCTCGAAATCTGATATAACCGCATACAGCGCTTAACGCTAATATTGGTCATGCCCCGAATTTTATTATGGTTATATCATTCATTCGAATACTCTTTATCTTTGTTCTGATTATATCATAATAGAAAGTCTATTACAAAGATAAAAACATAAG
>JAIRLB010000031.1 GCA_031259745.1 Rickettsiales bacterium
CCGGCCATAAATATTTGAAATTGAAACGAACCGCATTTGCCGCCCGGATTGATTATGGTAAACGGAACATTCAAAATAATCCACGAGCAAAATAATAAATATTTAAATGCAGCCCACAATGTGTAAAATATATTCGGTTTGCGAACTTTTCCCATAATAATTTCCTCTAATTTGTTGTTCCGCCTATCTCGATAACATTCCGATTTTTAACGGCATCGTTTTTATCAAATTCGATAAACGGGTCCGTTTCCGTATATGTGCACATATCTTGCCACCAAGATGTGATCCAAGCGGCGGTTGTAATTATCCAATGATGCCGTCCCGCGCCGCGCATGTGCCTGTATTCATAGACATCTGCCCAATGTTTCCAAACATAAAATCAATTTTTTCATTCTTTATTGTCGTCAATATATTCGGCGTCATCAGCGTCATCGCGCAGCAGAAACTGTGTGAATGCGCGGATAACCTTGAACGGGCCTGTAACGGGCATCAGTATGATCTTGCCCAGCGTCTTCATTGCCCCGTCTTTGACGCCCAGATGTTCGAATGCGTTTTCGCTGCCCGCGAAGTGCTTTTGATACGAAGCGGTGATTTTTTTTGTCTGCATCATTACGAACACGTCATAGGTGTTGAACGGCGCGTCTATGAAGACCCCCTTGCCGAATGTCGCGCCCAAGCGCAGATATCCTTTAATCAAAGGAGTCATCTGTTTGCGCGCTTTTTCCGCATCAACAAAAGCCTTGGGCAAGATGTTCATCTGCGACAATTTCGGATTGGCCCTTTGGGCGAAGTTCTCTGTCAAAACAGTTGCGCGCAAGCCAAGCGGAGACAAATGGTTATAGTACAAATAGGAAATAGCCTGGGCCGAATCCGCGGGTGCCTTTCCAACCCAGCTTGCCACACCGAATAAAATAGTAATCTGATTTTTGGCAATGTATTCGCCCAGGCCAGCCCACAGCATTCGCATGACCAATCCGTTTTCGCGATATTCGGCCGCGACGCATGCGCGCGACATTTCGGCGATATTGCCCGATGTTTTTTTAATCTTGGACAAATTGTATTCCGTTTCGGTGTAAAAGCCGCCCATTTTCTCGGCGGCGTCCCTGTCGATGATGCGGTATGTTCCGACCAGTTTATCGCCGTGGAAAACAGCCATATAATTCGCGAAGCGGTCGAAAGAGTCATATTCCTCGCGAAGTTGTTTCTGCTCTTCGGTTGCGCCTGCTCCTTCTTCTTCGACAAACACCTCATAGCGCAGTTGGCGAACTTGTTTTCTTTCTTCTTTGGTTCTGGTTAAACGAACCTCGTAATCCCTGACTTTGATTGTCATGTATGAATCCTTTATGCATATATGTTGCGAAGAATATCAAAGATAATTATGGTTATCAATTGTTTTTTCCTGCAATAAAACCGTCAGAGTTTTAATTTTGTGAAAGCGTCTGTCCGGCTTATTTTAATTCATCCGCCAGCAATGCGACCGCAATCGCATACCAGTTGGAATTATTCCATTTCTTGATGCGATAGAAATTGGGGTAAGTCAAAAACGCGCGCGACATCGGCGCCGCAGCCGCATCGCCGACCAGGCCGGCCATCATGTCTGCGCGCGGAATCGGCGATGCGTCGGGATTTGTAATCCCCATCGCCGCCCATTCGGACAACGGCTTTTTTGTTTTGCCGTCCAGCAACGATAAATCGAATCCCGCCGGCAGCGCGACCTCGCGGACGATTTTTTCTTTCTTGTCCCAGCCCAACTTGGAGAGGTAATTGCCCGCGCTGAACATGGCGTCCCCCACGCTGTTTATAATGTCGATTTTGCCATCGTTGTTTCCATCCGCGCCATATTGTTCCAATGTGGTGGGTATAAACTGAAAGTGCCCCATAGCGCCCGCCCAGCTGCCATGGATTTCATCGATTTGCAGATTATTCTTGTCGGCTTGTTTCATCAGCGATAGCAATTGGTTCTTGAAAAAGGTCTCGCGCCGTCCGTCATAAATCAATGTCAGAAAAGCGTCTGTTAGCTTATGATGCGCCCTGAATTCGCCATAATTGGATTCCAGCCCCCAAAAAGCCAGAATAATATGCGGCGGAATGCCATAGGTTTTGTCAACCCGGGACAGTAATGTGGGGTATTTGCGATGCGTTTTTTTGCCGTTCGCAATTCGTTTGTCGTTTATCATGCGCGACAAGTATTCGTCCAGACTCAATTTGAATTCCGACTGATTTTTGTCGCTCTTAAAGACAGATGGAATAAAATTGGACGGCTGAACGACATTATTTATCACTTTATTTGATATCTTCATTTCGATGGCGGTGTTCTGAACGTCATGCAAAATTTCATACCATCTGTTTATATCAAAGTCGCCACCGGCCCGCGACGCCAATGGCGGCAGAAAAAAAGCGCAGGCTACAAAAATCCATAACAGACGACGCTTCATAGGTTTTTGCTTTTAGAATGAATATTTGACGCCCAGGTGCAGACCGAAAGACTGCCAGAAAGCATTTTTAAGCGACTCGCTGATATATTCGGTATACGCCGGTATTGTTTCCAATATAGGCAGCCCATTATCATCCAAGATATATTGGCCCAATTCGTCAATCTTCCACTGCGTCTGTGAAGCGATGTACAATTCGCCTGGAATCTGGCCTATGTGAAAATAATGGGTATCTGCCTTTAACACCAGCCGCAGGCGGTCTGAAATCTTATAGTTATATTCCATTTCCGCGCGGTATGAATAACCGCCGGTGCTGCCCTCGTCGATAAAGCTCGGGTTTTGCTGCCAATCTGTTCTGTTCGGCCATGTCCCTGCCGAAGAGTATTTGGGCATGCCGAACTGAACATAGAAACGCAATTTATCAACCAAAGTCATTTGCTTTTCTATTTCCAGGCCGATATAAAAACCAGACCAAGTAGTGTTGTAAATATGAGTAGTGCCGTCAATCTTGATCATGCCATCGCCGCCGATGATAATACAATCGCCGGAAGTCACGCCCCATGGGACATCATCCATGCTCGGGTTATAAGGAGCCGTCGTCATGTCTGATCCCAAATCATACAGACCGCTGGAACCAACAGAAACCACCATGATATCTTCCGGAGACATGCAGACCTGTTTCCAGTCGCTGGGGGTTTCCATGCCTTGGGGCACCGAATAGTATTTGCCGTTGCCATCCTCAAACACATAATCGCCATAATCTGTCATCAACGGCAGGTAAATGCCTGGATTTGGGTAGATATGATTTGACATTTGCAGATTATGTTTGAATATCTCGTACCCGACAGACGGCGACAGCTTCCAGCCGCCGATATCCCAGACATGCTTGGCGCCGACGCCAAAGCGCATATGATTTGTATCCCCTGACATATCGCCGACAGAAATTGTAAATATGCCTTGCTGTGGGGCGGAATGGTCGTATGGTTCCAAGTCGTAGTCGACGGACCAGCCGCCGCTTTCCAACGACCCATAGGTATATTCCCCATATACAAACATATCGAAATTGCGCAGGTTAAAGTTATGCTGGGCGCCGACAGTGACTTCGTTCAAAATCATATCATCCCATTCCAAGATAGAATTTACTCCTGTTTTGAATCTGAAATCGGCATTGCGTCTGGCATAGCTTGCATACAAATTCGTGGCGGATTCTTGATCTGCGGGCAGGGCCACGCCATTTGGCGTCATTGTGCCCTCTATTTTGGGGACGCGCGGTCTTGGCACCTGATAAGAATAATTGCTGCTGCCAAGAATTTGCTTCTGGCCGGATTGTCCGACATAATTGGTATACCCCTGATTCTGGTAGTATCCAGAGTTTGCCTTATTTGCGTTATTGGCCTGGTTTGCGTAATAAACAGGCGTCCCCTCGCGTGCGCCAAAAGCAGCGATGGGCAACAAAATACCGCATAAAAATACCAATAGATGTCTTTTCATACCTACATTCACTTATGTATATTATACCATAAAAAAGACCCTTCAAAAAGAGATTTAATTATTCCTTGAAACCGGCGTTTCAGCCGATAGAATGGGGGCATGAATCATCCTCATAATCTTTACTTTCATGTGCCTTTTTGCGACAGTAAGTGCCGGTATTGCGCATTTTATTCGACTGCCTGCGCCAACCCGGACTGGGACGGATATTGCGGCCGGATTTTGTCCGAGTTAGACCGTTGGCATGCCAAGTTGGGACATGCGGTAGTCCCGACCATCTTTTTCGGGGGCGGAACCCCGTCCCTGATGCCGTCAAAGGTATTTGCCAGGATTATAAATTATGTAAGGCATAAATTTGACATTGTCGATGACGCTGAAATTACCTTGGAATCAAATCCTGGAACAATCGGCGGGGATAGGCTTGCCGAATTTCGATCCGCCGGAATGAACAGACTGTCGATCGGCATTCAATCATTGAAAATAGATGATCTGGAATTCCTGGGGCGCCGGCATGACGTCGCCGCCGCCATCAGATTAATTCAAGACGCCCGGAATTTGGGCTTGCGAGTTTCGGGCGATTTTATATACGGCTTGCCTGGGCAAACTGTTGGCGATGTTGAAAATTTGTGCAGGCAGATAAATGAACTGGGGTTGGAACATTGCTCTATGTATGAATTGTCTATCGAGCCGGGAACGCCTTTTGCCAGAATGAGCTTGGAAATGCCGGACAATGGCGCCATGGCAAGTATGTATGAAGTAATTGGCAAAACATTGGCCTTGCCACGGTATGAAGTGTCCAATTATGCCACTTCTGGCGCGGAATGCCGGCACAACCGGAATATTTGGAATGGACAGCCCTATATAGGCGTTGGAAGGGGCGCTGCCGGCCGGCTGCTGATGGGCGGCGTTTGGTATGAACAGATGGGTGCCAATCAAAAATTTGACGAGATGGATGGCAAAACGCGCGCGTTGGAAAATATCATCATGGGGCTGCGCACTTTGCGCGGTGTGGTGATTACCCCGGATGTGCGTGATATTATGAATTGGGATTTTGTTCGACAGCATCCGGAATTGTTGGAATTAAAATCAGACAATAGGATTGCTGCGACTGAAAAAGGCATCTTGATTCTAAATAATTTGCTGGTAAACTTGGTAAAGTGAAAATGATAAGGGGAACCGGATGCAAAGCAAGCTGTTGAATATTATTGGCGTCATTGTCTTGGTTGCGGCCGCGCTTGCTGCATTTTTTATAACAAGGGAAAAAGAAATGACTGTCGGAATAAATATTGGGGATATGGACTTGTCCGTTCGTCCGGGCGATGACTTTTACGATTATGCGACATTGGGCTGGCGTCGCATGAATCCTATGCCGGACGATTATTCGAGATATGGCGCTTTTGACAAATTGAGAAATACCAATCTGGAACGCGTTCGTAGAATTGCCGAAAGCGACAAAGGAAAAATCGGCCTGCTGTATAAAATTGCAATGGATGGGAAAAAACTCAATTCCGACGGCATAAAGCCTTTGCAGAGATTGCTGGCGCGGATCGATGCTGTTAAAGCCAAGGGCGAGCTGCCGGAATATCTTGGTCAAATGCACAAGCATTCATCCGCCTTTTGGTCGGACGGCGTGGCATTGGACGAAATGAACAGCGAATATTATTTGTACAATATCGGGCAGGGCGGCATAGGCCTGATGCGCGATTACTATTTCGACCAAGATGAAAAATCTGCGGAAATCAGGGCCAAGTATAAAAAATACATCGCGGATATTATGAAGAATTTTGATATTGCCGGCGACGAGGAAAAAATATACGCGCTGGAAGAGCGCATGGCGAAGTCTTTTCACGTAAAAGAAATGCTGCGCGACCCGCATGCTAACTATCACAAGATGACATTGCGGGATTTTAAGCAGAAATTTTCAGGCTTTGATTGGGACGCTTATCTTGACGCGCGCGGCGCCAAGGCAAATGACATTAATATAAACCAGCCCTTGGCGATCACCGAATCGCTGAGAATAATATCCGACACAGATTTGGATCTGTTGAAAGCGTATTTGAAATTCAGGACGGCAAGTTCCAATGCCGCATTGCTGGATGACAAGACATACGATATCAGCTTTGGCTTTTACAATCGCGTCATGTCCGGTCAGAAAGAGAAAAAACCGCGCTGGAAACGCGCTGTCGCATTACTGGACGGGTCTTTGGGCGAAGAAATAGGGCGGCTCTATACCGACGAATATTTTCCGCCGGCCGCCAAGGAAAGAATGATTGAATTGGTTGGGAATCTGCGGCGCGCCTATGGACGGCGCATTGAAGGTTTGGAATGGATGTCGGCGGATACCCGGGCCAAAGCGTTGGAAAAGCTGGCGGCATTCAAGGCAAAAATCGGATATCCCGACAAATGGCGCGATTATTCCGCACTGGAAATCAAAGATGATTCATTGCTGGACAATATGTTGCGTGTATCGGAATTCGAGGATAAGTTCTGGCTGGATAAAATCGGGCAGAAAGTTGATCACTCGATATGGCACATGAA
The DNA here is from genome assembly GCA_031259745.1 of Rickettsiales bacterium. Classification (GTDB taxonomy): domain Bacteria; phylum Pseudomonadota; class Alphaproteobacteria; order Rs-D84; family Rs-D84; genus JAIRLB01. Next base: position 6,459 of record JAIRLB010000031.1, read on the forward strand.
TGCCCACGAGGTAAATGCCTATTATGACCCGTCTGCGAATGAAATCTGCTTCCCGGCCGGAATATTGCAGCCGCCTTTCTTTGACATGAATGCGGATGATGCGTTTAATTACGGGGCAATCGGCAGCATTATCGGCCATGAGATGACGCATGGCTTTGACGACCAGGGGCGCAAATTCGACAAGGACGGAAACCTGAAGGACTGGTGGACGGCGGCGGATGCGGCCGCATTTGACAGCCGCGCGCAAGTCATGCGCAAATTCTTTGATAACATTAAGGTTGCGCCGGACATGCATGCGAACGGCGAATTCACATTGGGTGAAAATCTGGCGGACTATGGCGGCGTGACAATATCGTTCGCGGCGTGCAAGGAATTCGGCAAAGCTTCGCCCCAAGAAAAGCGGTTTTCTCCGGAACAAAGATTTTTTATCGCATATGCCGGAACCGAGGCCGGAAATATCCGCGACGACGAAATCATGCGCCTGACCAAGATGGACGTGCATTCGCTGGGCCGCTGGCGCGTGAATGGAATACTGCCGCATATTGGCGCGTGGTATGATGCCTTTGGCATAACTCCGCAAAGCAGGTTGTATGTAAAGCCGGAAAACCGCGTCAAAATCTGGTGATGGGGAAAAACCATCCCCCCCGGCCTTTATATCGGTCATTTATCAAGGGAAATGCACATCCGGCAAATAAATGCGAACATACATGCCTTTTATTTAATTTGCGAGACTTTCTTTCTGAATTCTGTGCAGGGACGGAATGTCGCGACGCGGCGCGCCGAAATAACGGCGGGCTCTCCCGTCTTTGGGTTGCGTCCCATTCGTTCTGGTTTTGACAGAATCTTAAAGCTGCCCAAGCCGGCGAACTTCACTTCTTCGCCGCGAATCAGAGATTCTTCCATTTCATTAAAAATCAAATCGACCAGTTTGTAAGAATCGGTTGTGGTCAGACCAAACTTATCGCGCAGTTTATCTGCAAAATCTATTCTTGTTATTGTTGCCATATTATCCTCGTTATAAGAAGTCAAATTGCATGGGACAAATGCTGGTGGTCGCAATTTTAAAGCGACACAGCCTACATGAGCCGGCGTTTATATTGCCAGATGCCCATTATATCTAATTTATACTCTAACCAATGCAGCGCCCCATGTCAAGCCGCTGCCGAACGCGGGGTACAAAACCAGTTGCCCCTTTGTTATAATTCCGTTGTCAAAAGCATGCGCCAGCGCCAGAACGCCTGATGCGCCGCTGGTATTTGCATGCTTGTCAACGGTTACGATTATTTTGTCCATTGGAAATCCCAATCTTTCGGCCCCGCTTTGGATGATTCGCAGGTTTGCCTGATGCGGTATAATCCAATCCACGCTGTCCGCGGTGATGCCGGCGTGCTCCATAACATAACTGGCCGCCTCTGGCATCTTGGTCACGGCATGCTTGTAGGTTTCCGGGCCGTTCATATGAATTTTGTGTTCTGGCGTTCCGTTCAGCATATTGAACAATTTTCCATCCGCCATGACCACGGTGTCGATAATGCCGGAATAGCTGGATGTAGAATGTTCAAAAATCAGCGCCCCCGCGCCATCGCCGAACAAAACGGCCGTGCTGCGGTCCGTCCAGTTGATAAAGCGCGTCATCTTTTCCGCGCCGATAACCATAATTCTATTGTGCATGCCGGCTGTAAAGAATGCGCGCGCGCAATGCAGCGCATAAATATAACCTGTGCAGGCGCCCCGGACATCAAATGCCGGCACTTCGCGGGTTGCGTTTAATCTGCCCTGAATTTGCACGCCGACAGAGGGAAAATCCAACTCGGCTGTGGTTGTGGCCACGATTATCAAATCAATATCGTCGATTTTCAGGCCTGCATTTTCCAGCGCGCGCTGCGCCGCGATTGCGCCCATATCGGCAACAGTTTCATTTTCTGCGGCGAAATGGCGGTGTTTCATACCTGTGCGCTGAACAATCCATTCATCCGAAGTATCTATAATCTTTTCAAAATCATGATTGGTCATAACCTTTTCAGGCAGATACGAACCATATCCGACCAGTCTGTTTCCCATTGTTATTCTCCTTGGATTCCGGGCATTATAAAGCATCGGTCGGCAACTTGCAATATTAAAATCCGGTTTTATCCGATATAATGCGGATTTTCCGAACTTCAACGGGCGCGAAAAAATCCTGAACTTATCAGTATCGTTCACCCTTGCGATTCAGCAGCAGACCCATTGCTTTTCGTTTTTTTACCTTTTGAACGCAACGTTCGTATTTTAATCTATGGGGATCGGCGTAAAGTTTCAGGCGATAGAATCCTGTTGGTTCGACATCGATAAACTGGCGCCAATTTTTCTTGCGCTGGAACAGCGAGCAAAACCTGGAAGAACCCGATCTTGCGCTGTCCAGCAAATCGCGGCCATAGATGTAAACCTCGCCGGCTTCCGCCGCTTTTATCAAGCGTTCGAATGCGCGCAGCTGCATTTCCCCCAGATCCATGTGCTCGCCGTTTTCAAGTTTGATAAACCCCATGTATTCATTATGTTTGACGAACAGCATTTCTTTTTTGCATACGCGGCCTTTTCGCATTTCATAGCCCTTGATGATTTTATATTTTTGTTTGGGAATTTCCACTATTTCGGCGCATTTGTAACATTTTGTAAAAGATTCTGACGACATGATTTTCTCTTGGTTGTATTAAAGAGGAACTATAACATGTTTTTTATAATATTTGCATACATAATTGGAAAGAAAATATGATTTGGTATGGGCAAAGGGATTCGAACCTCTGCATCAGGATTAGAAAGCGTTCGCGGCATGTCGCATTCCCCTTAAATCTTGCCCGGCAGCGCGGATTTGCTTCGTTCCGGAATCTCGTTTATATGGCACGCTTCTCGCAACAGAATTCCAACCCCACCAATTCAATTGCGGCATAATGCGGCTGTGGGGATTTTCCAAGCAAAAATATGCAGGTTGAA
>JAIRLB010000061.1 GCA_031259745.1 Rickettsiales bacterium
TGCCCAAGACGTACCGCCAGTTTAAAATGTACAACGATCCAGCCCTGAACCCTCAACTGCGCCGCAAATACTTCAAATTCTAGCGCGATACCGCCCGCCGGCAGCACCGCCATAACCGACTGTTATCTGCCGAATGGAACTACAGGTTCAGATACCAGCGGCAGTTTTTTATATACTTCGGCTTGTCATTATTCCAATTAACTACGCTTTCCCGCGCCGTAATTAAAACCAGATATAAGCGTTTGCTTTGCAAACAAGATATATTTTTATTATTACTATCTTATGTTCTTTTCCCTTATTCCTTATTCCTTTATTTCAGTTTTCCGCAGCAATGCTTGTACTTTAATCCAGAACCGCAAGGGCAGGGGTCGTTGCGACGCCCGCCGCCGGCGCTGTTTAAGACGGCGTCATGCTCTGCCTGTTCTTTGGCTGTCGCCTTGATGTCTTCCGGCGTCAGTTCCATGCGGCAGATATAAGACACCGACAGCAGCTTGAAGTTATTGATCGTGTTGCGGAACAATTCCAAAGCCTCTTTTTTGTATTCATACAAAGGATTCTTTTGCGCATAGCCGCGCAGCCCGATGCCCGTCTGCAAATAATCCATCTGCTGCAAGTGCTTTTTCCACACGCTGTCCAGCATCCCCAGCATCATCTGGCGCTGGGCGTTTTGCATCATGTCGCGGCCATAGCGTTCGGACTGATACCGATAACGTCCGCGCGCCAGGTTCAGCAAGCTTTCATAGGCTTTTTGTTCGGTTATTGTTTCATCGGTTTTCCATTTTTCAATATCGGTTATATCCAATGCGAATGTCTTTATCATGGCGCCGTGGATGCCGGCCGTGTTCCAATCGGCCGGATGAGATTTTTCCGGAATATTGGCCTCGCAGATCATCTCGACGGCATCGCCGATTAACTCTTGCGCCAGTGGGGTCAAATCTTCGGACACCATCAGCTCGTCGCGCTGTTTGTAAATGACATTGCGCTGCTCGTTCATTACATCATCGTACTTCAACAGCTCTTTGCGCGATTCAAAATAGCGCGCCTCTACGCGTTTCTGAGCTTTTTCCAACGCCTTGGTAATCCAGGGATGCTTGATTGCCTCGCCTGTTTTCAGCCCCAGGGCCGTCAGCATGCCGTCCAGACGCGCCGCGCCAAAGATACGCATCAAATCGTCATCCAAAGCCAGAAAGAACTTGGAATCGCCGGGATCGCCCTGGCGGCCCGAGCGACCGCGCAGCTGGTTGTCAATGCGGCGGGATTCATGGCGCTCTGTGCCGATGACATAAAGGCCGCCCGCATCCAGTACCTGTTTTTTATTTTTTTCAATCTGGTCATAGACGGCTTTCTTTTGTTCTTCGAAATCGGGCGCATCCGGGTCCAGTCCGCCAATCAAATCTTCGGCATTGCCGCCCAGTTTGATATCCGTGCCGCGGCCCGCCATATTCGTCGCAATGGTAACCGCGCCAGGCGCGCCGGCCTGGGCGACAATCCGGGCCTCAGATTCATGATGCTTCGCGTTTAATACAGCCGGCTCTATGCCCAGTTTTTGGCGGACGATCGCCGCCAGTTCTTCCGACTTTTCAATGGAAACAGTGCCGACCAGAACAGGCTGTCTGCGATCCAGGCATTCTTTTATCTGATTTGCGATCGCCTCGAACTTTTCTTCGCGGTTGCGATAGATTTCGTCATGATGATCCATGCGGGCCACAGGACGGTTTGTCGGAATCGACACCACGCGCAGCTTGTAGATTTCCTCGAATTCCGACGCTTCGGTCATGGCGGTTCCCGTCATGCCCGACAAAGTCGGATACAGACGGAACAAGTTCTGATAGGAAATAGACGAAACGGTTTGGTTTTCCGGCTGAACCTGGACATGCTCTTTGGCCTCGATTGCCTGGTGCAGACCCTTGCCAAAGCGGCGGCCCGTCATGACGCGGCCCGTGAATTCATCGACAATTAAAATCTCGCCGTTTCGAACGACATAATTAACATTTTTCTGATACAAGTGATGCGCCAGCAGGGACTGCTGGATATGCATGACCAGCGCGGCGTTCTCGGACGCGTACAAGTTGTCGCCGGACAGCAGGCCCGTATCCTTCAGCAGATGCGTCGCGGTGTCGACGCCGGCCTCGGTCAGCGTCACATGGCGGTCTTTTTCGTCTTTTTTGTAATCATCCGGCGACAGCCGGGCGACGACTTCGTCAACCTTGGCATAAAGTTCGCTGGTATCTTCGGCGGGGCCGGAAATAATCAGCGGGGTGCGGGCCTCGTCAATCAAAATACTATCGACTTCATCGACGATTCCGTAGAACAAAGAGCGCAGCACCTGCTGCTGTTTTGTAAATTTCATATTATCGCGCAGATAGTCAAACCCCAGCTCTGAATTCGTGACATAGGTGATGTCGCAGGCATAAGCCTCGCGTCTTTCATCGTCTGTCATGTCATGCTGGATCACGCCGACAGACATTCCCAAAAATTGATAAATTTGCCCCATCCACATTGCATCCCGATGCGCCAGATAGTCGTTGACTGTTATCAGATGCGCCCCCCTGTTATGCAGAGCCTTTAGATACAGGGCCAACGTCGCGACCAGCGTCTTGCCTTCGCCGGTTTTCATCTCGGCAATCTGGCCGTTTGTCAGAACCATGCCGCCAATCATCTGAACGTTGAAATGCCGCAGACCGATTGTACGGATAGAAGCCTCGCGCACGGCTGCGAACGCATCCGGCAGAATGTCTTTTTCTTTTTCGCCGGCCGCCAGTCTTTTGCGGAATTCGCCGGTTTGCCCGCGCAGCTGCCCGTCGGTCATCGAATGATACTTCGGCTCTAAATCATTTATCAAAGACACAGTCTTGTCATAAGATTTTACAATTCTGTCGTTTGAAGAACCCAGTATTTTACCCAGAACATTTTTTAACATTATTTTTCCTTCATATTTATGTATTTTATATACCAATTTTGGCGGTGGCGCGTCAAGACTCTTTATGATATAATGCGGAAGTTCAGACAAACAAGTGATATTATCGAAGAAATATTTATTCGTGGGGGGCGAGAATATGAAAGACTTGATTCAAAAACTGCATATATCCGAAATTTCCAGCGAGGTTCATGTTATCGCCCCCACACAGATCGAATATATCGCCCAGGTTTTCGGCGATGCGGTTGCGGACGCCATGAACATGCGCGCGTTCGCCGCAAAAATCCGCCAGATAGCCGAACATTCCCTGCGCCATGCGCTGGGCGCCGCCAAAAAGCAGGGCGCAAAAATGTAAACCGAAAATAAGCAGCAAGAAAAAATAGCATTCGTAATTTTGAAATTATTTACTATTTTCCTGTTTCCTCTTATTCCTTAAAAAGATTTCTTGAAATCTTCAAATTGTATGATAAAGTTCCGTAGGCAGATGAGCAAGGGCATAGCTGGCTTTGGCCAGAGGAAAGTCCGGACTGCGTGGGACAGCATAGCGGCTAATGACCGCACGGGGCGACCCGATGATTAGAGCAACAGAGACGTAGCTGGGCGCGGTTGAATAATAATTCGAC
>JAIRLB010000088.1 GCA_031259745.1 Rickettsiales bacterium
TTCTCTTTATCCGCAACATGATACATATTCCGGCCATCAGCATAAAATGCCTGCGGCACGCCATACGCACTAAACCACCGCCAAGCACATCTGCACACAGATTCTATCGTCTCCTGCTCATCAAAGTGCAACTCACAGGTATTCGTAGCGTCATCAACGATATTTATCATACAAGTCTTCTTATCTCCAAACCAACTATGGAACGACCCGTCTATCTGCAATAACTCCCCAAAGTTACCCATTGGCTCCCGTCTTTGCCTCTGTTTTTGTATCTTACGCACTCGCGGACGAGCCAGCCAGCGCCGAAAGGTCTCCCTGTTTACAGACACTCCATCCCTGGATTCCAACAACTCACAGATATGGGATATACCAAAATCTTCATACTTTGCCGCTAAATCGATAACTTGTTGCTTATCCGCCCGAGGTTTGCGATGATTATTGCCATGATCGAGATTGCCGGTACGTTTGACCTTGTTGAGCCTGCGCCACGCAGTCATTGTCGTCAATTTAAGTATCCGCGCCATGGCGCGGATACTTAAACTTTGTTCTATCGCTGATTGATACGATTCAAGTTGATTCTTCATGGAATTACTCCTCATAAAAGAACCATTAGAGTGTACCGATTTTATTGTGCAATAACATGTCATTTAAAATCCTTGCATTTTTGATAATTGTATCGTAAAATTTATTCTAGTTGTCCCAACTTTTATGAAGCAGGGACACCACTTTATTAAAAACATGAGCTTTTATTAAAATAATGATGAAACTTGTTGATATGCTAGCACAGATACAAAACACTCAAGTTAAAATTGACAAAGTTGTATAAAATGAATACAAAGGGAATTATTTATGTAATGACTACAGCTGTATCTGGTCTGATAAAGATCGGAAAGACGGAATCAAAAAATTTTCAAGAAAGAATGAGAAACTTGGAAGCAAATGGCTATTACAATGTCGCTGGGCTAAAACGATTTTTTGCTATTGAACTTTACGATTATTCTGATAAAGAAAAATTACTACACGAACTATTCAATAAGCATCAAGTTGGAAATAGTGAATTGTTTGCGCTGGACACAGACCTAATTCGACAGCTTTTACTATCATTTGATGGCAAGGTTATCTATCCGGAGAAAATGGATAAGGAAAAAGAATTTGATGTAATAACAAAAGTTAGAAAACAAGGCGCATTGTTCTCTTTTTATCGCAAAGGATTAAAGAATGGAGATATTGTCAATTTCATTAAAGACAATTCCATCAAGGCAAAAGTTGTTGGCGAGCGAGAAGTTGAATATATGGGGCAAATCTGGAAACTATCGCCACTGGCTTACAAAATCTATGAATCTCGCGGGCAATTAGTCACCAGTGGGACCTATCAAGGGGCCCATGAGTTTGAATATAATGGTAAACGATTGACAACCTTGCCAGATAAAATATGACTTTACTATCGCGAGCCTATATATCATTCTTCTTTTCCGCTTCGTCCTTACATTTAAAACCTCCAAAGATACGTCCATTAACGAACAAAAATTGGGACAAATTGGGAATTATAAAACAACCGCTATATCTTGTAAGGCAGGTATTCGTGCATATACGGCAAAATAAAGGGACATTATGGCCGATGATTACCAAGGACGTGTTTTGCCACTAGACTATGAGGGCATATATCCCCGTGATTTTAACGACGGATTCCATGGTCAGACCTTTTGCTGTTTTAAAGCATAGGTTTTTGCGCCCAATCACGCATTGCACAATACCAGTTATATCGCGAACGACAATGAACACGATACCGCTTTGTGCGCGAATTGTCTGGGCGTGCCCCATAATTGTTATTGTTTCGCCTATTTTTGTTGAGAGTTCGGCGATATGCGTCCTGAAGAGTTTCATTTTTGCCTCCTTATGTTGTATGCGTTAATTCGCAATTCAGAATACAAGGATGCAACGCATGCCGCATAACGAATATGTAGCGAAGCGTGGCGCGGTGCCACCTTGTTTTGCGTGTCTGTCGCCATATGCGCCTTTTTATCTATCGCTGACTCGCCCGAATCGTTAAAGAGACTTCCGCTATGACGGGCATGCCCGGAAAGTTCTAGTAAGCTTTGGCACGAAACACGTCCGCAGCCGTTCTTCTTTCGCCTACCCGTTGTTAGCGGTTCATCGGCTTTTAATAAATTATAGGTTTTATTTTTGACTTTTCGAGTAATAATATCTATAATCGTTACGTTTTCATTGCGACAAATGATTCCTTGATGACCGGACTGACAACCCGAGAGAGGCGTATGAAGCAAAAAAGTTATAAAAGCAAGGTGGCACCGCGGTGTAAATCCATCGCCCTTGTATAAGTTAAAACAAAAAAGGTGTCGAAAAATGTCATTATCATTAAAATCTAAATACAGAACACATACATGCGGTGGATTGACTGCAAATGATGTTGGTGCTGTCGTTAAATTATCCGGATGGGTCCACCGCAAGCGCGATCATGGCAGCCTGATGTTTATCGACCTGCGCGATAATTATGGTATCACGCAGATCGTGTTTGGTGGAGGCATGGAAGAATTGGATAAAATTCATCCGGAATCCGTGATAACGATTCGCGGAAACGTCGTCGCGCGCGACAAATCAGCCGTAAACGATAAAATCTCGACCGGCGCGATCGAAGTCAAAGCTGACGATTGGGCCATTCTGACGAATGCGGATATGCTGCCGTTTCAAGTATTCGGCGATGACGGCACGGTGGCCGAAGATTTGCGGCTGAAATACCGTTATATCGATTTGCGCCGCGATTCGCTGCATAAGAATATTCTATTCCGCAACCGTGTGATGAAATTCCTGCGCGACAAGATGTGGGATATGGGCTTTTCAGAATTCCAGACGCCGGTATTGACCGCAAGCAGCCCTGAGGGCGCGCGCGACTTTATCGTCCCGTCCCGCAATCATCACGGAGCTTTCTATGCGCTGCCGCAGGCGCCACAACAGTTCAAGCAGCTGTTGCAAATTTCAGGATTCGACCGTTATTTTCAAATTGCGCCGTGCTTTCGCGACGAAGATCTGCGCGCGGACAGATTGCTGGAATTCTATCAGCTGGATTTGGAAATGTCCTTTGTCGATTTGCCCGATATCCAGGCCGTTGGCGACGAATTGATACCGGCCATGATTCACGAATTCGTGCCGGGTGCGAAAATATATCCGGAAATTCCGCATTTCTCGTTCGAGGAAGTTATGCTGAAATACGGAACCGACAAACCCGACCTGCGCAACCCGATCGAAATCTCCGATGTTACGGAAATCTTCCGAGCGTCTGATTTCGGCATATTTGCGGACGCGGTGGAAAAAGGTTTTGCCATTCGCGCGATACCCGCGCCTAATTCCGCAGACAAGCCCCGCAGCTGGTTTGACAAGCTCGGCGAATTTGCAACCGCGGAACTGGGGTTGGGCGGACTGGCATACATTGTCTTTGGGACCGAGGCCAAGGGTCCTGTATCTAAAAAGCTGGATGCTATGCGCATTGCCAAACTGCGGGAAGTCGCCGGCGACAATTCGTCATTGTTCTTTGTTTGCGACAAGCCGGACACCGCGGCAAAAGCTGCCGGAAAACTGCGTATCAAATTGGGCGAAGATTTAGGCTTGATTGATGAAGAAGAATTCCGTCTTTGCTGGGTTGAGGATTTCCCGATGTACGAGCAGGATGAGGAGACTGGCCGCATCGACTTCGGCCATAACCCGTTCAGTCTGCCGAAAGGCGAACTGGATAGCGACCCGTTGAAGATAAAAGCAAATCAGTTCGACATGGTGTTGAATGGCGCCGAGATTTGTTCCGGCGGCCTGCGCAACTATAACCCGGAAACAATGGTGCAGGCCTTTGCCATCGCGGGTTACGGCGAAGACGTTGTCAAAGAAAAATTCGGCGGAATGTACGCCGCGTTCCAGTACGGTGCGCCGCCGCACGGCGGGTGCGCGTTTGGCGTCGATCGCCTGGTTCAGATAATGCTGGCGGAGCCGAACCTGCGTGAGGTGGTTGCATTCCCGACCAATCAGCGTGGCCAGGACCTGATGCTGGGCGCCCCGCGCGAAGTGACGGAAACACAGCTGCGCGAAGTTCATATACAAGTGCGCAAAAAAGGATGATAAGGAAAAGACCAAATATGATATTTACTTTGTAAACAAACATCATAATTATGATGAATCATAAAATTTGTGTTAATAGTATTTTGATCCGACCTAAAATTGCGAATGAAATTTTGATAACGTTTGGTCTTTTCTTTTTTACTGTTAATTATTTCCTACGAATATAAGCTTATTAAAAGATCGGAACTCTGCATATATAATTCCTTTGTAAAAAGGAGAGTTTTTTATGCCGTACAGCCGTCGAGTTGAAATGTTGGCGCAGCATTTGCGCCTGACGCCATACCAGACATATGTCCTTGGAAACAACAGTTCGAAATATGATTTCAGCCGCCTTGTAAAACGCGGGAGCGTGCTGTATGCGCCGTATCTATGTGACGACAAGCATAGCGCGATCGACTATTGTTCAAGGTTACTGTTCGGTCCTCGCGCGGATTTGATCGGCGCGGACAAAATGCTGATACGCGATCGTCGCGGCATCAAGATTTATTCGACCGGGTTTCATTCCGCTCATCGGTTGGGCGTCAGATATTACGCGGATCCGACAGGCAACAGGATAGAGCGCGATATGTTCATGCGGATCACTTGAAGCCCCCCGTCAGAACTTGTCGTGAGTTGCGACAAAGTCGCGGAAAAAATCGGGGTCAAAGTTTGTCATGATCTGCGACAATGAATAGCTGCGTTTGCCGTCTGGTGAAATCTTTATAGAAATCGGGGCGGGCATCGTGGATGTGCCGCGCAGAACCAAATTCATATCGATGCTCATTTGCCCGTTGATAATCGACAGGTGTCCAGTTGCGTCCGTATGCTTCATGGATAATGAAAACGGTGCGGTGGTGACGAAGTTTCCGCCGTCATAATCGCCGACTATATGCAAGCTCTTTAATGCCGTGGCGCCGCCATCCAGCGCGCCAGCCAAAATTAATTCCCCGTTTATTGTCGTGATGTTTTGCGAATTAGCATAGAAGCCATCAATGCCCAATCCTTGGATATAACCCCCATCAAACGACATGTCCAAGCGACCGGCCAGATTATACCAAAAGTCATATGCAATTTTGCCGAACGTGTTGAATGTCGCTTGGCCTGTGACCATTGCGTCCGCGATGTTCAACGACATCAGGGCCGACAGCAATTTGCCTGATGCGGCGAACTTGTTCATCTGCAACAGGATGCTGTATTTTCCGTATTCGTACGCGATGTTGGCAAGCAAGTTTCCACGCCTGGTGTCTGTTATGGAAAAACTCTGTGTGCCATCGCGCAGCGCATACACAAAATTCTTAAAATCATTTCCATTGTAAATAACGGTGTCCGCGGACAAGGAAATGTTTATGCTTAACGAATGCGGAACCATCAGCGGGTCTGCGGCCAAAAACTGCAATTCGTCATATTCATCGACAAAATTCTGGTTTGCAAACGTGTCGATATTCAATAAATTCGTTCTTAGAGTAATGCTGTTTCCAATGGCGGAGCCAAAAAATGTATGGCCTGCTATTTTGATTTCCAGATTTGATATGCCACCCTTGTTATAGTTGCCGGAAATCGTATATTCCAGGTCATTCAAAAAGCGCAGTTCCGCATTTGGCAGCCAGTCTTTGAAGTTCCGCCCACTGATTTGAAAGAAGTCTTTCGTAATGGACAGCTTCCATCGATTAGAATGGGGGGTGAACGACAATCTGTCCTCGTGCCAAACATAATCGCCGATAGTGGAACGCATTGAATCCGGCATAAAGCCCAAATCAATTTCCAGCCAATCTAGGGCTTTGTTTTTTGCAAAGCTGTAAGATGGAGTTTCTTTTTGTTTATCAATTGCTATCGTTCCACCGATATCAGCGAATTGAAAATTAATGCGCCCGCGGTCCCCCAGCAAAGAAGTCTTTTTTGCAAAGCATGGTCTGTCGGGCATTTTTTTGTCCGATTGGATAAATATGTTGAATGTGCCGTTTGACACGGACAGGCTGCCCGACAAATCTCCGTATTTGAAATCAGAACATTTCCATGACTCCGGCGAGCCCGAGAACAGGCAATAAGTAGGCTCGTTGTAAAACTGCATCCGGATCGGTATGTTTTCCGCGCCATTGGTCGTGATTATCCCGCCGCTTATAATTATGTCGTCCGCGGAAATTTCCTTTATAATTATCTTGGATTTGGTGCCGGCTGCGTCTATCTTCACATGCCCAAAGTGTTTGTCTGCAAACTTCAAGTTGCCATGCAGATCCAAATTAAAAGAAGTTTTGTAAAAGATGCCGGTGGTTCCCATCAAGAAAGACAAATCAAAATCGATATTTGCCGCATAAAGCGATATGCTGCGACTGCCGTCGTCCAACAGCTCTATCTGGCCGCTGAAATCATCGCCCCTGATGTTGGAAAACTTAAAGCCGTAATTGCCGTTCCAATCAAAATTCATGGTCATCTTTATGCGCCGGCTAATCATTGGCTCTTTGAACTCAAACCATTCATTTATGTTGTCTGTGTCTATGGACAGGGTGCCATTCGCCGAGCCGTTGGAATGCAGCCGGCCCGATATATCCAAATTATTCCTGTCGTTCGTTATATGGAATTTATCTCCGTCTGAATCGAATTCATATTCGTTCTGATCCGTACGGACAACACCGCGCAGCAATCCGCCAGACAATGTACCGCGGATGATTTCGTAATCTTTGCCCTTGAATGAGATGATGGAATCCTGAAAGTAAATGGCGTTGTCGAATTTCGGGGGTGTTAGTTCATCGACATCAAGCCGTGCGTTATAGACAAAGATATCGTTGGTCAGCGTGGCGGATTTCAAATCGAATATATGGGCCAGCGGAATTGAAAACAAAACGTGGTCAATAGCGCCTTTGTCCAGCATGACATTATGTACCACAATCGTCGCGCCGCCCAGCAAGCTGAAATTGATGTTCCCGTCGATTTTGGCGGCAAGGCCGGTTTGCTCGTAAATAGCGGTCTCGATTTTGGGTTTCAGATGATTCAGATTAACGAAAGCCGGCGCAACCGCCAAGGCCAGCGTGCCGCCAGTGGTTGCGAATATGACGCCCCAGAAGATTCTGCGTTTATATCTTGGCTTCAATGGCTGGTTCTCTCTTTTCTTGTAATTCAATTATAAAGCATTATATTAGTGCTTGTGAATAAGAAAGTTTTTGATCTTCAAAGTGAATTCAATCCGACAGGCGACCAGCCGTCCGCTATTGCCGATTTGAAGCGGGGACTTGCGGACGGCCGCCGGTCCCAAGTTTTGCTGGGGGCGACCGGATCAGGCAAGACTTTTACCATGGCGAACATCATCGCCGATACTGGGCGCCCCGCGCTGATTATGGCGCCAAACAAGATATTGGCGGCGCAGCTGTACACGGAAATGAAACAATTTTTCCCAAATAACCATGTTGAATATTTCGTTTCTTACTATGACTATTACCAGCCGGAAGCATATATGCCGACCACAGACACTTATATCGACAAGGATGCGTCCGTCAACGAGCAGCTTGACCGTATGCGTCACAGCGCCACACGATGCAAGGTGGCTTCATAAGCCTTCTTTTTATTGAAGATTCTGGGATGTAACGCCGAGTAGCCCATTGAATATCAGCAATAGATACCTACAAATTGAATCACCCTGATGGTGTTAAAATTATTGAATAATTTAGTTCGCTAGTGTGACGGACCGGAATGAATAAAGTTAGGTTGCTCCGAAACATACGTCGACTTGTTATATCCCAGAAAATGGAACTCTTCAAGATAGTCACTGTCCTGGATGGATTTCGAACCGGGAACCTCCAGAGTACAAGTCAGATACGTTAACGCTTGAGCCAATTTGTTCAGTGTGACATGTTTCCTAAAATTCTGAAATTCAAAAGAGGTCTGAGTCTTTTGAAGACATGATTCCCTACCGTCAGGGATGGAAATAAATTAAAAACGCTTCGAAACTGCACACAGGACAGTGTGACTTGAGAATGATGAAGACTTCAGTAATAGGGCACTCTATAGCGAAGAAGCCTATCACAGTGGCCGC
>JAIRLB010000032.1 GCA_031259745.1 Rickettsiales bacterium
CAATAGGGCATTGCCTGCATGCCGGCCAAATAGCAGCAGGGATGCAATCAGCATAATATTCAGCAAAACCGGCATGAATGCGGCCAACGCAAAGCGTGAAAAAGCATTCAGAACGGCGGACAGGAAAGCGGCCCCGCATATAAATATGACATACAGGAACATAATGCGGGATACAAGGACGGTCAATTCCATCTTGCCCGGATCATCCGCGAATCCCGGCGCAAGCATCCATATAATCAGCGGCATCAGGATTTCGCATATCAAAGTGATTCCCAGCAAGGCGACCATCAGCCACGAGAAGACGTTTTCGGCAAAATTCCTGTCTTTTTTTTGTTCCGCGAACATAGGGACGAATATGGATGACAGCGCCCCTTCGCCCAGCAGATCGCGGAACAGGTTGGGCAGCTTGAACGCAGCCAGAAATATGTCAGACAATCGCCCCGCGCCCAAATAACGCGCAATCAGCATATCGCGGATGAATCCAAAAATGCGGCTGATGCCGGTCATTGCCCCCACGTTGAAAATATGTCCGCCCAGTTTCATACGATACGTTCCCGTTCCCCCATAGGATAGTGGCGCAACACGCCGAGAGGAGTACGGAATTTCTTGCGGCCGCGCCCCTATCTTGCTCGCTCTGCTCACAATCCACCCCTATATAGGGGGAATATCATTTTTTATGCTTTTCTTTTTTTGTTAAGGGCATTATACTCTTATTAAAATAGGAAAATCAAGATGAAGAAGTTATTTTTAATTTTGGCTGTGACGGGTGCGCTGGCGGGATGCGCCGGCCAGGACAGTGTTTCGACAGAACAGACTTTGCCGGAAATATATCAGGCGGCTTACGCATACTTGGAAAAGGAAAAATACGAACAGGCCGGTGCAGAGTTCATCAAGGCCGAGGGTCAGTATCCATCCAGCCCATGGGCGGCAGATGCGCTGATTATGGCGGCATATTCCCAATACATGGACGATGACTTTGCGGGCGCGATTCTGACGGCGGATCGCTTTATGCGTTTTCATCCCGGACATGCCGAAGTTCCCTATGTGTTGTATCTGCGCGGAATGTGCTATTACCGTCAGGTCAGCGATGTCCGGCGCGAGCCTGGAATGTCCGTATACGCCTTGCAGCAGTTCCAGCAGCTGATAGAGCGTTTCCCGAAAACAGAATATGCGAGAAACGCCAAAAACAAGGTCAATATCTTGAAAAACTACATAGCTGGCAAGGTCATGTATTCAGCGCGCAGCGATATGGCGAAAGAAAACTGGCCCAGCGCGATTAATCGCCTGCAATCTGTTGTGACAGGCGCCGCCGACACCGTTATGACCGAAGAAGCGATATTCCGTCTGACCGAGGCGTATACGGCAATCGGCCTGACTGAACAGGCCGACGGCTATGCGGCTATGCTGCGCCTGAATTTTCCGAACGGCGAATGGACGAAGAAGTTGAAATAAAAAACGCGCAGCAAGCGCGATTCTTATCTGTTAAGAAACAGTGTTTCAAGTTTTGCCTGCGCCAGAAGTTTTTCTGCGAGTTTCCAATCCAGTCCCCATTTTGTGTGTGAAAAATCAGGTTGTTCGGGAACCGCGAGCAATTTGATGCCGGCTTCGATTATTGATGACGCGCATGGGGCGCATGGATAATATGTCGCGTACATCACGCAATTTTTTGTAGATTTGCCATTTTTTGCAGCGTTGGCAATCGCTCCGCGTTCGGCATGCTGAAATGCGATATATTTTATCTCAGAGTTGAGAAATTTTTGAAGTCCGTCATCGGTGCTTATATCGTTTGGCAATACATCAAGTTTATATTTAAGGTTAAAAAATTTAAGAAATTCAGGATCATTAAATGATTTGATTGATTCTTGTGTCAAATCAATCGGTAATCTGTTGGTGCCGCGTCCGATGATTTTCATGTTTTTTGGCTCGACAATCACGGCGCCGGTCTGCGTGCGCAGATCGTGGCTGAATCTTTTCATATTATAGGCTTCTTGCATAAATCGTTCATGATCGTCCGATGTAAAGTGATCAAATAATTTAGTCATTATAATATCCTGTTTTTATATTGACATTTGCGCCCGCAATTTCTGATGGTGCAGATAATCTTTCAGGCGTATGAAATCCGGTGGGATCAAACCGTCGAAATGTTCGCGGGATAATTCCGGACTAATTTCCAGTTTTGGCAGTTTATACGGATCCCGCGAGAGCAGGACTTTGGTTTGTTCGATGTGATTTTTATATATGTGCGCATCGTTCATATTAAACGTCAGGCAGCCCGGCTTCTTTTTTGAAACGCGCGCGATAAGATGCGTCAGCATCGCAAAGCTGGCCAGATCAAACGGCGCCCCCAGGAACATGTCGGTAGATCGCGCCTGGACCGTGCAGTCCAATATATCGTCATTGCACGAAAATAAAATATATACAATGCATGATTCCAGACACATGTCGTCTGTTTCCGCCGGATTCGAGCCATTTATTTTCATTCTGCGGCTGGCCGGGTCTTTTTCAAGCGTGTTCAGAACATCTTCGACTTGGTCGATATAGCCAATTTTATAAAGACCGGTTTTCTCATCTTTGACCGGCTTTTGCCAGTATCTCCATTGCGTGCCGTACGCAACGCCGGCATCGCCGCAAAACCGCGCCCGCGGCATCCAGTATTCCGCGCTGGCATTGCCGTCCCATATTGTTTTTTCCGGCCATTTCGACTTATCGGGGCCATATCCGATTTCCTTGTACCTGCTTACGTCCAGGCGCCGCAATAATTCCGGATTTTTAGAAATATCGCGCTTTTCAAGAAACCAAAGCAATTCGGTGCGGATTGCATGAAAGTTTGTTTCCTTGGTCGTTATCAATGGAAATCCGTCCGACAAGTCAGCTTTGATTTGCGGGCCGGACAAAGATATCGTCCCTGTGCCGGTTCTGTCGGATTTTTCCCGTCCGTTTTTTAATATATTATCCAAGACGTCAAGGTATTGCCGCATTTTTCATCCCCCCAGTTCACGCATCGATATTTCTTGAAGGCGGATATCGAGCAGTTTTCGTATATCGGCGATTTTTATGTCAAGCGGCAGCATGACATAACGCAGTGTGAATAAAACGTCATATATTTCGTCGATGATTTTAATGCGATTATCGGCATCTTTGCGGTCAATATAGTCCGCCGTCCCCCTGGTGTCGCAGATTCTGACAAATTTTGATAATTCGGCGGCAAGCTCTAATAATTCTTCCATTGTGCGGTATACTTGGAATTTTATGCCATGCTTTGCCCCAAGCTTCTTTTTTTGTTTTTCAATAATCATTGGCGCCAGCTTATCAAGCTCTTTCTGCAATGGAAGCGTTGGTTGATAATTTTGGATATTCAAAATTCTTTCATAAGTTCTGGGGATTTTCGCTTTTTTTGCAATACCGTCAATGTCGTACGCATGAAAGGCGATATCATGAATTTCCCTGTCGGTTATTTTTAGTTCATTTATCGGGTGCTGCAAGACAATCAAGGTATCAACCATTTCTTTGAGAATATTAAATCTGTTGGGTTTGCCCAAATTTAGTTGCCCCAATTGTATATGAAATTGCAATAATACTTTGTTCGATATGGTAAATTGATCCATCCATCCGTTCTTGGCAATAAGATCGCGGCTAAGCGCTTTTAATTCATACGATTGATTTTTCGAGAGATACCACATATAACGTCGCCTTTCTATTGCCATACACTCTCTCGATTGCCGAGATTACTAGATAAAATAATAGAAATCAACCAGAATATTTTTTATTATTTGGGTAGTTTGGGGCGAGATGGGGCTAGATGGGCTTGTGAGGGGCTGTGTGGTTAGCCTTGGACGACTTTCCAACTTTATTGAAATTTGTAGTGTTAACATATAGTAGCCATGGAAAAAAGACATATACGAGCCATAGAAGGAGTAATTTTCGGGAAGGCGCGGCGGATTTATCTGCCGCTTTTCCTACCGCTCGCAGAGCCTGTCGTAGACGACATTGTTTTGGTCAATCTGCCGGATTGTTTACGGCGTGTCAAGCTGATAATCCGCATAGACGGGACAATACAAGGCAAGAATCGTCGGACGCGTTCGTCGGTAGGGCTCCTCCGAAGGGCGCTATCTATTGAAATCTCTTTGAATCGGCAGAAAATTTGTATCTTGCCAGTTCCGCGATTATTCAAACCTTTTGTATTGGCCGCAGGTTCCTTAAAACGCGATAAATTTTCGCTCGTGAACCCAATTCCGTTATCTTTTATCATTATGAAATCAAGTGTATGGGTTTCTTCTTTAAGGAGATTCTTTTCCGTTCGAAAATGCACTGCGACAGATATTGACGGCGTAAAAGCTTCTACGGCGTTTTGCCGTTGCGAAATCGCGTCCAGCGAGTTTTTGATTGCTTCCTTCAAGGGCGAAAATATATCCTTGCCCTTGCCGATAAGGTCGCAAGAGCTTTTTAGGTTAATTTTCTGTTCAAGGATTTCCATTTTTGTGTTCCCGTTTTTTTATCAAAGCGATATTTTCTCGTTTCATAAAGGCCGCGAGGGTCAACCGGTGGACATGGAGCTTCCGCGCTGCCGCTGACTGGCTATATCCGCCGTCCAGCAACCGCCGAACAAGGTCTAT
>JAIRLB010000067.1 GCA_031259745.1 Rickettsiales bacterium
TAAAAAAGAATAAGGGAAATGTGGGGTCGTGGTTTCCGTGCCCCAAGCTTGTTCCATATTTTTCCCTTGTATTTTCTGGATAAAATAGGCAAAATGATATGCATAATCTAAACCACCGATTTTTATGTCGGTTTTTTTTATTTTAAAAATCCCTGATTTCCGCAACATTCTTTCCCTCTTATTATGCCTAATCCAAAGGGTCAGTTGTTTTTGAATGCCATGGTTACTGAGATGTTGTTCTTCATAAAAGCTGGTGCCCGGCAATATCTGAGGGATCTTCGGTTTCACTTCGGGTTATGCCGGTGGGTTTTCGCCGCTGTTGCGTTGATTTTTCTTGATCTTGCGCCTTTTTGTAATAAAGCTATTGCAAAGGAGGGGTTTAACAGTAACATGGAATGCTATTATACAGATCGTGGCAATGATTTTTTCTATTTTTGCGGGAACCAATCGAAATCCTGCACCGGCAGCAAGTATTGTTGCAATGATAGCAGGACAGACCATCGCTATGGAGATCATTTCAAATCAGAGGGCCAAAATAAGTACTGCTGTCCGAAAGACGGCAAAGATGCCAACAGCTTGTACACCGAATCTGGAAGATATGTAAACAGTATGGCTAAAAGTGAATATATAACCGTAACGTTGCCGACAGGCACCTGTACATATCAAAAAATCACCGATGTTTGCGGAACCGTGACATCAAACACCCCATGCACACAGCCGGATACATGCGCGGCAGGATATATTAAACGTAACGGAGAATGCGCTAAAACCTGCGAATCAGGCAAAGTATTTGAAAGCTCTACATCAAATGCGTGCATTGCATGCATCCCCGATAATTATCAGGGCGTGAACGCGACCGGCGACGCTTGCGTAAAATGCAGCAAAGGCTCCCAGTTTTTTAACAAGGCAACAAAATCATGCATTGCAAAAACCGCACTGAAAGAAATAAAAATGGATGCAATGAAGGCTTGCGGCATGTGCAATAATGTAGATAATTTTGAGAAATGCGTCAAATTGATAGCGCTTGATGAGAATGTACGTGAGTTTGATGGCACATGGCCAAGCGTACAAACGGCATGTTCGCTGAATTTATAACAAGGCTGATTTTTGCGCCATATTTGAATTCTCGGCAACGTGTCGCCAAGGTTGATTGCCTGCGCTTGCCGGACAAGGACTAAAACAAATCGGACACATTGCAAATCTTGCCCAGCCGCATTGCATGCGCTGGTTTTAGTTCATTTTCGGACAAAGTATAAATTGTGCGGCGCGCGGCTGTAGGCGTTGCCCAGGATTCTTCCCAGTCGCGCGATATCTTTATAATCTGAAATACGGGCGAAAATACAAATCTTAATTTCTGCAAGGAACATTCCGCGCCTTCGATGGTTCTGAAATCATTCGGGGTAATGTCTGTCAGTTTGCCGTTGGCATTCAATTCTATTTTATATTCGTAATAGAAATGACTGGTGCCATTTTCATATTTGCTGCGGGTTATTCTATCGCGCCCGCCACCGTTGTTGATATCGATATTGAATATTTCAATGCCGGCCAGACCTGCGCCCACTTCATCCCATTGATATTTTGTTGCGGAAGACGGATTCCGCAGTCCGTCGTCGAATTCATAATTTCCATTCCATACGCGTTTGGCCGTTTTTGCGGATGGTTCTTTGATAATTATGTTTTCTGGGCGCGGAAAATTAGCATCTTTTTTTCCATGGAAAAACACATAAACAAATGCCCCGATCGCGATTAACAGGACAATTATCAGAAAAATAGCTGTGCCGAATACCGGCTTTTTTTCTGTATTTGCAGATGCTGTTGAATATTCGAATTCTGTCATAATGATTCCCCTTATGCTTTATGTTGCAGTTTTACTTCACGGCCGGCATCCCAGCCTTCGATTTCACGGATTGCATTTGCAACGTGGCCCAGTTGCGTATCGGTCAATTGATTCATCGGCGTATTTATGGATATCCCAGTCAACTGTTGCAGGCGCTTGTGATAGGCTGTCGTGTTGTTTTCATGCGGCGGCGCGTAACGGCTGATTGCGCCCGCCACTGTCAATCGATTATATGATTCGGTCCGCAGCAAGGCGGCAATCGCCGCCATACCGGTCGTCTCGTCTGGGAATATCGCGAATCTGCCGCCGACGCCAATGGCGCCATGGCTGCGCGCGAATTTTCCATCGATGATATTGCCCGGATTATTGTTGCGCCAAGCGCGCGTTCCGCCGGTTTTTTTGTAACGTTCACCGTTCGGTTTCGTATAAATGATTTCATTTTCGGATTCGCGCGCGCCGGATGCGGATGATATCGATGTGCCCGGCTGCATCGGATACATTGGCGCGCCGCCGTATACCTCGACAAAAATCTGTTTCGCATCGCCTGCCGAATAGACCGGCGCAATGCCATAAGGCAATTCATTCGGCAGCCCCGGGGCCGCGATAGCGCCGGAATCATATATATCGAATTCTTCGTATAAATCGTTTTCGTTGCGTTCCTTTAATTTCAGATTTCTGGCGGCCAGGATTTTTTGAACTTCATCAATCGATACCTTGATTGTTTTGCATCCGCGCGCGAAGACATCGCCGCCCCAGATTAAGTTCACGGCGGGTTTTACGGTTGCCATAATTCCGAAAATAAGCGTCAAATTGCGCAGGTTTGCAAACAGGCTTCCGGCCTTGGATCCGCGGATATAAGCGATCGCCCAGCCAAACAACAATATGACGGTAATGAAAGTAATGGCGATCCAGGCATAGTTCAGAAAGATTTCAAAGCTTTTCAGAATGCAGCTTGGGTCTTCCAGATGAATATATGCGCCGTCGGCGCCCAGCACCTGGAAGCCGGCATTTTTCAACAGTCTAAAAATTGTGTCAGTTTTCATCTCTATTTCTTAGAGGCGGATGTGGTAAAAAATCCGGGGATCGAAAATTCTTCATCGTTCGCAGCGATTCCCGCCCATCCGAATAAATCGCCCATCAAGCCGGATTCTTCGCGTTTTGCCTTTTTAAAAGGCAGAATGTTTTTCAATTTTCCGATTTTGCCGGCCGGCGCTGCCGTCGGACTTGTTGCAATTTCATCTTGCTTGGTGGCGAATTCTGTCGCCAGTTGCTCTAATGTTGCGTCAATGTTTGATTCTTCTGCTTCAAAGGGCTTTGTATCTTCCGGGTCTGAGGCTGTCGTATCAACGACTGATTCTTCATGCAGGTCTTCACGCAAAGGAGCCATTTCTTCCAACAACTGTTCCAAAGTCTTTTCCATCACGCTTTCCGGTTCTTCATCGATAGCGATATCTTCGACAGCTATGGTTTGGGTTGTGATGATTTTTTCAGGATTATCGTTGTTAATAGTCACTTGTTGCGCGGCAACGCTTTCAATCTTGATAGTTTCCGCGTCGTTGGCCGCAATGGGTTCTTGGTCGGCGGCTTCTGGATTTTCTTCGGTTTTGCCGGACAATATTGATAATATGGGAATTATTTTTTCATCTGTCGTTTCTTTCTGTGCGACAGAGGTTTCCAGTGGTTCTGCTGTGGTCGTTTCCTTTTCGGCTTTTGGCTTTGCCTTGGTCTTTCTTTTTTGTTTTTCAGTAATCGGCGCAACAGTTTCCGGGGCGGGAATGGCGACGGATTCGTGGTCGGAATCGGCATTTTTATGATATGACAGGCCCGCGTCATCCGTGTCGACGGGAACGCCGAATAATACGGTATCAGGCGCCAGACTCAATGCATTGCGCACTTCTTCGAATGCGCTTCGAATGTCTGCAATATCAAAAATATCGTTGCCGGAAATATAGATGATTTTTGTTTTCATAAAAACTCCCCCCGTATGTGGGTCTATTATAGCACATTTTGATGTTGAACGCATATAAAAAATATTCTAAAATGCATTTATGAGCGATATAAAACAGCAAATATTCAGAGAACTGGCTGGCATGGAAGAAACGGTGTCGAAATTGCGTTCGGTTGCGCTGAATGCTGGAAAACAAACAGATTTAGAGGTTGCAATTCTGACGGAACAGATCAAAATCTTGCGTGAAAAGAATGAGCGTGCATCCGATTTGATAGGAAAATCAATATCGATATTGAAGGCTTTGAAATGAGTGTCGTATCCATACCGATTGTCAACAAGAATTATCCGATGGGATGTGAAGACGGGCAGGAATCCCGTCTGATTGAGCTGGGCAAGATGGTGGATATGCGCGCGCGCGAAATCCTGGATAAAATTGGGCCGTTGCACGAAAGTTCCTTGCTGGCAACATTATGTATTGTTTTGGCGGACGAGGTTAATTCCCGCGGCCGCGCACCAGTATCAGAGCCGGACTTGGAAGAAATCTTGGCCCGTATCCGCGCGATAAAGAACAAAATAAGTTAAAAAATAGCACTACAAGCAAGAAAGACACCCGCGGAATCAAAGGCGTTGCGGGTATTTTTCTTTTTTTCCGAACTCTACTATGCCCGTTCTGTCTAACGGGCAACTAATTACAACGCCTTGCGAAAACACTAATAACCCCCTTTTTATGGCATATATGCCAGTATAAAAATCTGCATTTTTCCATGCTCTATTTCTCGTAATTCTACGCATCTCTATTATTTTTCTGTTGATTGCTCCAAATATTTTCCGCTTTTCTGCAATCCTTTAATACAAGATTTCTCACCCATTCCACGCTATATTTTTCCTGTATTAAACAACGGAGAAAAACTATGAGCCAATTTTCAATTTCCCTTGACGACTATTGCCTTACTACCGGCGATGTCGCCGCCTATCTGAAACTATCACAAAAAACACTCCGCACCTACCGTTGCGACAGACTAGGCCCAGCATTCTTAAAACTTGGTCGCAATGTTCGCTTATAAATATGGCATTGCTCGGTATTTCCGCACGCATAGTTTGGGGCGACGCATTGAGCGGCACAAGCCAATTCGTTTTTGACACACCGAACTTGCAGATGTTTCTGCTGGATAAACCGCTTGACCGACCAATTCGGTTAAAAATCACCGAAAAAAACAAAAGGCAAATGCTTTTATTTTGATATTAGCATATTTTATAGGATTTCTTTCATTTTCTGCTTGATTTCAGATAATTTTATTTATATTATGTATGTCAAGTTATCCAAGCTTAAATCATTTTTAACCAAGCCGGTTTGTTATGATGCTTACAAATTG
>JAIRLB010000002.1 GCA_031259745.1 Rickettsiales bacterium
GCGTGCGCAAGTACGGATTTCACGGGACATCTCATCTGTACGTGTCGAAACGCGCCGCCGTTTTGCTGGGCAAGCCAGCATCAAAATGCAATATCATCACGATGCATATCGGATCCGGAGCATCCGCATGCGCGATTAAAAACGGCAACAGTATTGATACGTCGCTGGGCATGACGCCGCTGGCAGGATTAATCATGGGGACGCGTTCCGGGGATTTGGATCCGTCCGTGCCGTTTTACGTAAAAGAAAAGCTCGGCCTGTCCGACGCTTTGATTATGGAGGCCCTGAACAAGCAATCCGGCATTTTGGGAATTACGGAATGCTATGCCGACCGCCGCGATGTGGGCGAACATATTGACGACAATGACAAGTGCCGTCTGGCGGCCGATATGGAATCGTCCCGCGCGAAAAAGTTCATCGGATCGTACCTGGCCGCAGTCGAAGGCCCGGTTGACGCGATAGTGTTTACCGCAGGCGTCGGTGAAAACGATGTTTTGATACGCGAAAAAATCTGCAGCGGTCTGGAACACTTGGGCATTAAGCTGGATAAGGAAATAAACAGAAAAACGATGGTTTTCACAGGTTCCGGCGAAACGGAAATCAGCGCGCCTGATTCCGGGGTCAAAATCTTTGTGATTCCGACAAACGAGGAATTAGTCCTGGCCGAAGATGCGATTGCCATTATGAATGGCACATATAATCCGGATCATTTGAAGATGAATTACAGCTTTGCGAAATGATGGAAAGCACAATACCATTGGAACATCAGCATTTGAAAACATATATAACCTGTGACCGCCAGATTTGCCGGAAGTTTTTCTTTGAATAAACAAGAAAGTAATATATCTTCGATATCGGTTGTTTTTATCAATATGCGCAATTATCAACCATGTATTTTTTTGATAGACAATGCATTGTAAAGCCGCTAAAATACCTCTTATAAAACACTGCCAATCCAAACCACCGATTAATATGTCGGTTTTTTTATTTTCAAAGATCCCAGAATTCCGCGACATTTCTTTCTCCTTGCTATGCCTGATCCAAAGGGTGGATTAATTCCTCTGCTAATAGGTATATCGTTATTGTTGAATAACAGGGCCGGTGCTGCTTCAGATACTACTGGCACCTTTACCATGACAGGTTCGGATGATAATGGCAGCTATGAATGCCTTGAATTAAGTTGCCCTGCTGGGACATATTATGATAGTACGATACATACTGATATGATGACAACTCTGCCATGCACAAATTGTGCGGCTGGCACGTATAACACTACTACGGGACAAACTTCATGCAGCAATTGCGAAGTTGGATATTACTGTACTGGCGGAAGTAATAGAACACCATGCGGTACCTGCAAGACGACGTCTAGCACGAGGTCGACCAGTAGTGCCGCTTGCACCGTAGATGTACCTAGTTCATGCTCAAATAGTAATTATAATGCTAGTGCTAACACTTGGTCTGTTAGTAGCTGCAGCTGTTTTAGTTCGGGTCTAACAAGTTTCAGTGGTATCTCGAAATGTAGTACAACAGCGGTACCATCAGGTTGTGGTTCAACTAATCAGGCAAATTGTGTCAGCAGCAGCACCCCTTCTAGCACCGTTGGAGGCAATTGCTGGTGTCAGGTAGCAAAGATTAATGACAACAGTAAGACGGCGAGTAAGTGGGTCTACGACTACAACCTCGGCTCCACCTCCGCGTCCTATTGCGCGAGCATTTGCGCTAACCGCTGCGGGAGCAGCGCCGAGCTCAACTCCGCCTTCCGGTCGTTGTTGTTTACGGGTCTCGGGTATTGATTGCTTGAAAAAAGAATAAGTTAATGAACAGTGAACAATTAATAAAGATCAAAGACCAAAGACCAAAGAGCAAATAAAGGAAAAAGGAATAAGTAGAAAGACCAAAGACTAAAGATCAAAGATCAAAATAGTGTTTGTTTCGCAGACAATTACAAAATTTTGATTGCAATTTTTCTTATTTGATCTTCGGTCTTTTTCTTTAATTATTTCAACTTTCGCATTCCAACTTTATTTTATTGCATTCTCGAAATCTTCTTCGGACCAGATGGCCACGCCCAGCGTTGCGGCCTGGGCCAGTTTGCTGCCGGCGTCCGCGCCGGCAATCACTATATCGGTTTTGGATGAAACGCTGCCTTGGACCTTTGCGCCCATATTTTCCAGTATTTCCCCGGCCTTTTCACGGGTATATTTCCGCATCGCGCCCGTCAGAACCACTTTCTTTGCGAACAGAGGATTGTCTGGCGTCCGATTTTTGATTTCTGATTTCTGATTTTTGACTTGCAGGTGCGACAGCAAGTCATCCAGAGCGCGCACATTGCCGTCGTCTTCAAAAAATGATGCGATTTCATGCGCCATGATATCGCCGATTCCGTCAATCTGTTTCAGTTTCCATTCCGGCGCTGTGCGCACGGAATCAATGGCCTCAAATTCGCGCGCCAGTATTTTTGCGGTGACTTCGCCTACCTCTGGAATTCCCAGACTGAATAACAGCCTGTGCAAATCGACATTTCGGGCGCCAGTGATAGAGCTGTTCAAATTAGCAACGGATTTTTCGCCAAATCCGTCCATATCCTTTAATTCGTCGCCATGTCGGTCGATTAATGTGAATATATCAGCCAGGCTTTTTATCCACCCCAATCCGACAAACAATTCAATCTGCTTTATTCCAAGTCCGTCGATATCAAATCCTTTGCGCGATACAAAGTGTTCCAATTCGCCGACTATTTGCGCCGGACATCCAAGCGTATCAATGCAGCGGCGGGCAACTTGGCCCGGAATCTGTATAACCTCAGACCCGCATACGGGGCATTTGTCAGGGAATATGAATTCACGGGCATTCGCCGGCGATTCCGCGACATTCACCAGCTGGGGGATAACGTCGCCTGCGCGCTGGATTACAACCTTGTCGCCGATTCGGACGCCTTTGCGCTCAATTTCATCGGCATTATGCAGGGTTGCGCGCGATACTATCACGCCGCCGATATTAATGGGCTCCAACTCGGCAACAGGTGTCAAAACGCCCGTGCGGCCGACCTGGATGGTTATGTTATTCAAAGTCGTTATCGCGCGCGCGGCCGGAAATTTGTAGGCGACCTCCCATCGGGGGCTCTGCGCGGTAGAGCCCATCTTTTCCTGCAATGCAATGCTGTTGACCTTGATAACCAGGCCGTCGATGTCAAACGGAATGCCAGAGCGCATCATCATCATTTCGTTATAGGCGTCCTGGATTTGCGCAGCTGTACCCGCGCGTCGCGTCCATTTCTTGGTTGTCTTAAACCCCCATGATTCCAATTTATCCAGATATTCGCTTTGATTTTCCCATGCGCGTTCCGAGACCTGACCATAGGTGTAGCCGAATGCGGACAAACGCCGCGCGGCCGTAACCGCCGGATCCAGCTGGCGCAGAGAGCCGGCCGCCGCGTTGCGAGGATTGGCGAAAACCTTGCCGCCGGTCTGTTCGGATTCCGCATTCAGCGCCATAAAGTCCGCGCGCGTCATATAGACTTCGCCGCGCACTTCCAGCAAGTCGGGAAAATCCCCGGCCAGCCGTTTTGGAATATCCGCGATTGTTTTTAGATTTTCCGTGATGTCTTCGCCGGTCAATCCGTCGCCACGGGTCAGGCCCAAAACAAATACCCCCCGCTCGTATCGCGCTACATAGGCCAGGCCGTCGACCTTTAATTCGATAAGCAGATCCGGGTCCTTGATTTTTTTGAGCCAATCGACTACCTCGGCCCGGTCGAACACATCCGCGATGGACAGCATCGGAGTACTATGTTCATAAGATTTGAACGATGACGATACGGCCGCGCCCACGCTGCCCGATGCGCCGCCGTCAGCGGCCAGTTCGGGATATTCGGCCTCTATTGCCCTGGCGCGGCGCCGGGCCGCGTCATAGGTCGCGTCGTCAACCAATGGCGCGTCGTTTTGATGATACGCAATATCCCATTCGCGCAGTTTTTTGATTAAATCCGCATGTTCTGATTTTATAAATAAATCGGCCGTTTTTGACATGAGTCGATTATAAAACAACGGTATGTTTTTAGCAATATTAAAATCATTTTTTTCAGCCCCTTTTTGTGGTATAATATGAAAAATGAAACTAAGATTTGCATGCATCTTATCAGTTTTTTCATGCCTTTGCGCTGGCGCCGCCGTGGCGGATTGGCAGTACCCCGGCCACTATCTGGGCGACGGCTGGTACCTGGATGACGGAAGCCGTTTTGTTATGTCTTTTCGCGGCGGCGGCGCGCTTCAGCGCGGGTCTGTTGTTAATGAAATCGGTTCCATGTCTGCCGAGTACTATACAAATCCCGGCGACGGCATGGTTGTTTCCGTAGCTTATTACGAGAATTGCGTCAGCGGCGGCGGATGCGGTGATTTTGTTTACGCGGGGCTGGGCGATTTGGCTGATTTGCCTGCGAATAAGAACCTTTCCGTTGTTTCCTTTGCAGCCGGCGTCAGTGTCGGATGGACAGTTCCGAATTTCCCCCAATGGCGAATGGAACTGGGGTGGGACCATATTTCGGAAAGCGAATACAGCGCGGCCCCGCTGTTCAGCGGCGAATTGGAATTGAAAGACGGTTCCATCCAGGGCATTGTCGTCAACGCGCAAAGCGGCGGCGCGCATTCCAGCATCACGACCGACATAATCAGCGCCATGGCTTTTTATGATTTCTTTGACGGGATTAAAAAGCCCGTGCGCGAATTTATTCCGTATTTCGGCTTTGGCATCGGATACGCCAGTTCCACGACAGTGCTGAATTTGTCTGATTTGTACGGCGATTTGTCGTTGTCTGTCGATCTGGGGAACTATGGCGTTATGAATGATTATAAGATATTGCAGTTTTATACTTCTGAAAAAGACAATGCGAATATCGCGGGATTGGCGGCATTTGGATTTTCTTATGGCATAACGGACGCAATGTTCTTGGATTTGGGCGCGCGCGTGACCTATTTGCCAAAAGTTAAATGGGCGCTGTCCAATGAAGACGGCACCAAGCATCGCGATTGGTATAGCGTGGAAAATATCATATATGCAAGCATAATGGCGGGAATCAGGTTTGAATTTTAAGATTCACGTGTGATTATGTAGTCTATCAACTCTTGTAAAATATCGGCCTGGTGGCCGAAAATTCCCAATGCGTCTTTGGCATCGCTGGCAATCCTGCCCGCCGCCGCGCGCGCGCCGTCCAGCCCCAAAAGCGATACAAATGTCGCTTTGCCGGCATCCGCATCTTTGCGCAGAGTTTTGCCGACCTTGGCCTGATCCCCGGCCGCGTCCAAAATATCATCCGTTATCTGAAAGCATAATCCCATCGCGTCGGTAAATTTTTTTAGCGCGGCGCGTTGTTCTGAATTCGCATTGCCCAGTATCGCCCCGAATGACGCCGATGCGTCAAACAGGCATCCTGTTTTCAACGATTGCATAAGCTCTATATCCCCGCGGGTTTGATTTGTGGCGGTTTCCGCCTCGCAGTCCATCCATTCGCCTTGAATCATGCCCTGGGTCATACCGGCCAAAACCCCGACCAGTTCCATGCGGATGGCCGGATCCGGGGAAATGCGCGCATCATGCGCCAGGATTGCATAAGCGCGATTCAGCAGGAAATCGCCGGCCAAGACCGCATTTCGCTGACCATATTTCGCCCATACGGAGGGGCGGCCGCGGCGCAGCTCGTCGTTGTCGATGCAGGGCAGATCATCATGTATCAGTGAAAAGTTATGTATCATTTCCACGCATGAGCCCGCGCGGACGGCGGCTTGGTATGGGGCATTAAACAACCCGGCGACTTGAACCGTCAGGAAACTGCGCAGACGCTTTCCGGCGTCCAATATGGCAAAGCGCGACACATTTGCGGGGGAATTCGGGCAATCATCTGCCGGAATCATCACATTCAAAACATTGTCGACATCGGCGGCAATCCTGGAAAGTTCGGTTTTAAGCGACATGTTTAATATTTCCTTTTATTTTTCCTTGATTGACTATAAATTATAAAAATCAAAACTTCCAGCAAAGATTCATGCTAAAAATGCTTGTTTTTCATTTATTAAAACGCTAGGATTTTCTCCTGTAAGCAATATCTAAGGAAAATATATGTTTTTCAAAAAGAGGAAAGAAGCAAAAGCTCCGCAGCATGTGGCCTTTATTTGTGACGGCAATCGCCGCTGGGCGCGCGCACGCGGGATGCCGGCCACGTACGGTCATGAAAAAGGCGCGGATATTGTCGACACTGCTGCCGAATATTTAATCAATCACGGCGTTTCGACCGTAAGCTTTTTCGTATTCTCGATTGAAAATAGGGGCCGCGATAAGAAAGAAATAAAATTCTTGATGGATTTTATATTAAAGGAAATGCCAAAGCATGCAAAGCGGGCCGGCGAAAAGAACATTCGCGTCAGGTTTGTCGGACGGCGCGACCATCTGTCCCCCGAGGTTGTCAAAATGTGCGAAAGATTGGAATCCGACACCGAAGAAAACACAGGGGGGACTGTCGCATTCGCATTGGATTTCGGCGGGCAGGACGAAATAGTCCGCGCGGCGAACGCGGCAATCGCGGCAGGCGCGCCGGTGGATGCGGAAACATTCGAAAGCTTTATGGACACCGGCGACTTGCTGCCGATCGACTTGCTGGTCCGCACCAGCGGCGAACAGCGCGTGTCAAACTTTATGCTTTGGAAATTGGCCTATGCCGAATTGCTGTTTTATCCGAAATGCTGGCCGGCGCTGCGCGACCGCGATTTTGCCAGAATGCTGGCCGAATATGGCATACGCCAAAGAAGATACGGAAAGTAAAAACCGCAAAAGCAAAGGAAGAAAGAATGAGCGATACGACAAAAAGACTTCTGACGGCCGCGGTTATGTGCCTTGTTGCATTTGCAGCCTGCGTCGGGCAGTATTTCAGCTTCAAATATTTTGATGTCCGGGTACTGCTTTGGTGCATTGTTATTATGATGGGCATGGAATGGATTGATAAGGTATTTGGTGTCGACACGCGGTCATTTTGGGCAAAAAGAAAAAATCCCAGGGAAAAAACACATCTGCCGGCCTGGCGCAGGTGGATGGGCTTTGCGGGCATCGCCTATTTTATATTTATAATGGGGCCGGCTGCGGACAGTGTCGGTTCGCGTCCCTGGATTGTTCTGCTGCTGTTGTTGATAATCAGTTTTGCCGATATTGGGGCCTGGTTCTTCGGCCGCTTGATTGGCGGCGACAAAATGTGGGTAAGATTGTCCGCCGGCAAAACTTGGTCGGGACAAATCGCAGGCATATTGTGCGGCACATTTGCGGCTGTCATGTACGGCCTGCTAGGCATTGATTCATTTCTGCCGCAGTTGCTTTGGATTGGCATCAGCATATCGCTGATGTCGCAGTATGGCGACCTTACGGCCAGCTGGGTAAAACGCAAAATCGGAATAAAGGATTTTGGCAATACTCTGCCGGGGCACGGCGGTGTGATAGATCGTTTTGACGGCTGGATTTATGTCCTGCCGATTGTCTGGCTGATCATGCTGTGATGAAATAAGACCAAGGAGCGAGCTATGTTGGAAAAACCAAAAGTAACGCGGGCCGGGATTGGGATTATGGTCAGGAATGCCGACGGCCAAGTGCTGATGGGATTGCGAAATTCCGATAAGGCCAAAGCCGACAGCGATTTAAGCGGCGAGGGAACTTGGACGTTTCCCGGGGGCAAGTTTGATTTCGGGGACAGCCTGTTCCAGGGGGCAGCGCGCGAATTAAAAGAAGAAACGGATTTGGATTTGGTTCGCGCTGAGATCATCTCCATTTCGAACGAGCGCAGCGAAGACGCGCATTATGTAACGCTCGGCTTTTTGGTCAAAGAGTGGACTGGGGAAGTCAAATCGATGGAACCGGAAGAAATTATATGCTGGGATTGGTTTTCGCTGGATGCGTTGCCAAAAAACATTTATGATCCGACTGCAAAGCTGATTGAGAATTACAAAGCGCGGCGGTTGACCGGCGATTTGTAAAAAAAGATAAAGGAAAGGCATTATGGGAACGTTGTTGACGATTGTTGCATTGATGGTTGTATTGGGCGTGGTCGTTTTTGTGCACGAATTGGGACATTTTTGGGCCGCGCGCTGGGCGCGGGTGCGCGTCAGTGTCTTTTCGATCGGATTCGGTCCGGCGCTGTTGAAATGGAAAGACAAGCGCGGCACCGTATGGAAGCTTTCGCTGCTGCCGCTGGGCGGATATGTTTCTGTATATGGCCAGGAAGACATGTTCAGCCGCAAAAAATACGCGGAAATGCCAAAAGCAGAAAAGGCGGGCCATTATCTGTCTGTGCCGGCGTGGAAACAGTTTATAATTATCGCCGCCGGCGTTGTAATGAATTTTATCTTGGCGTGGGGCATCTATTCCACCATGTTCACATTTAAACCGAAGAATGTGCAGCTGCCGGTTGTCGGCCAGGTCATCCAGGAAACTCCGGCATGGAATTCGGGCATCCAAGCAGGCGACGTTATCCTGCGCGTGGACGAGGCGAGAATCACCAATTGGGGCGAATTGATTATCGCCAAGGAATTGGCCGCCAGCCGCGACGCGAATGTCCTGCTGGTTCGCGGCGAAAAACTGATTCAGGTCAAACTGGCGCCAGCCCAGCGATGGGGATTGATTGCCGATGGCTCTAAGACCGAATTCAGAAAAAAGGGAATCTTGGGGGCGATGTATTCAGGCCTGCGCGAAACGTATGTACAATCGAAAACTCTGCTGGTCGTGTTGAAACAAATAGTAACCGGCGAGCGCTCTTCCAAGCAATTAGGCTCGTTCATCACTATTGCGGAAGTTTCCGGCAAGGCCATGGCAATAGGATTCTTTGCCCTGCTGTCTATAATCGCCCTGCTGTCTGTCAATCTGGCGGTCATAAATCTGCTGCCGCTGCCGGTGCTGGACGGCGGATACCTTATGATTCTTGCCATAGAGGCAGTCACCAGACGAAAACTGGGCGGCCGGGGTATGGAAATAGCCATTATCTGCGGATGGGTCTTGATTATGGGATTGTTCGCGCTGACCATGTGGAATGATTTGGCGCGCGTATTTGGATTGACTTGAAATGACTGGAAGAATCAGATTATTTTTATTGGCAATCGGGATAGCTGCGGCATCGTTGGACGCATCGCATGCCGCGGTTGTTTCGCGCATCGATGTCATTGGAAACCAGCGAATGGATTCGGAATCCGTACGCATTTTGTCCAATGTAAAGACCGGGGATTCGCTGACATCCGAAGATGTGAATCAGATTGCAAAAAAATTGCAGATTTCAGGCTATTTTTCCAAGGTCGATGTCAGATTGTCCGGCAATGCGCTGCAAATCAATCTGACCGAGGCTCCGATTGTCAACATGCTGACCATCGAAGGAAACGATGATATTTCCACTGAAGATTTGAAAAAAGAAATCCGTCTGAAAGAGCGCGCTTCGTACGATGAGTCCGTTATCGGCGGAGATGTGCAGCGCATGCTGCTGATCTATCAGCGCAAGGGATTTTTCGGGACGAAAATAGAACCGAAAAAAATCGTTCTGCCCGACAATCGCGTGAACATTGTTTACGAGGTCAAAGAGGGCCATCCGACATACATCAGCGATATCGAATTTTCCGGCAACAAAATTTTCAGCGCGCGCGTTTTGCGCGGCGAAATCCTATCGCGAGAGCATGCCTGGTGGAAATTCATGACTCAATTCGATGTATTTGACGAAGACCGCATCCAGTATGATGGGCAGATGCTGCGTCAGTTTTATCTGCGCAACGGCTATGTCGATTTCCAGGTCAAGGATATCAAGGGCGTCTTTTCAGAGGACAGACAATACTATTCCGCGACGTTTGCCGTTGACGAAGGTGAAAAGTATGAATTTGGCGAACTGACTATTAAAAATCCTTTTGATGATGTTCCGGACGGAAAATTGCGCCAGGCGATGAAAATGTCCGGTGGCGAAACCTATAATGCGGACAAGGTCGAAGAAACAATAACAGCCATACGCAGCGTCGTTGCAGATCATGGCTACGCATTCATCAACGTCGACCCCGTTCCGAAGAAAAATTCCAAGAATCACACGATTGACTTGGAATTTGCAATCGCAAAAACAAACCGCATTTATTTGAACAGCATCAATATTTTGGGCAATGTCAGGACATTCGACAGCGTTATAGAGCAGCTGCTGCCTATGCGCGCCGGCGATCCTTTTTCATTGCAGACAATCGAAGAGGGGCGTCAGAAACTGATGCGCACCAGATATTTCAAAGATGTTCAGATGGTTCCGACACGCGTTGCGGGCGATAATCTGATGAATCTGGACGTGAAGCTTGAGGAACAGCCGACGGGCGAATTGTCCGGCGGCATAGGATGGTCCAATATCAACGGATTTATGATTGACGCGGGCATTACCGAAAACAATTTTATGGGTCGCGGTCAGACGGTACAATTAAAAGGCTCGGTCGCGCAATATCAGAAACAGGCCTTGTTCAGCTTTACAGAACCATACCTGTTCGACCGCGCATTATCCGGCGGTTTTGACGTTTCCTATACGATGTATGATTATTCGTCGCTGGGCGGTTTTGGATATGACCGCGATTCCATGACAGTGGCGGGCCGGCTGGGTTGGAAACTGACAGATCGCTGGACGCAAATGATGCGTCTGTCCGCATCTTTCGATCAGAACTATGACCTGCAGTTATCCGGATGGAGGGCTGCGAACCTATATACATTGGGCACCAACCTGCGCTATTATAATTTGAACACAAACTTTGCCCA
>JAIRLB010000006.1 GCA_031259745.1 Rickettsiales bacterium
CCATCTTTTCCATGATTTTGCCTTTTTCAACGACATAGTACGGGGTTTCGATGAATCCGTACGGATTCACGCGCGCATAAGATGACAAATGGCTGATTAAACCGATATTCGCACCTTCGGGGGTGTGTATAGGACACAGGCGGCCATAGTGAGTCGGATGCACGTCGCGCACATCAATTCCAGCGCGGTCGCGGTTCAAGCCGCCGGGCCCCAGGGCTGAAATGCGGCGCTTGTGCTCCAATTCAGACAACGGATTGTATGCGTCCATAAACTGCGACAGCTGCGATGTTCCCAAGAATTCAGATACCAGCGACATCAGCGGCTTCGCATTAACGGCGTCTTGCGGCTGCATGTTGGCAATATTGGGGCTGGACAGGCTTTCGCGGACCAGGCGCTCAATTCGAACCATTCCTGTTCGGAAATTTTGTTCCAGCAATTCGCCGACCGTACGCACGCGGCGGTTGGACAAGTTGTCAATATCATCGATAACATCCTTGCGGTCGATAATGTTCGCCAGCGTCTGCAATACAGCGATGAAGTCGGATTTGGTCAGCAGGCGTTCATCTTCCGGTCTTTTGCCAGATTCGATTTTCAGGCGCTTGTTCATCTTAAAGCGGCCGACCGCGGACAAATCATAGTACGCGGCGTCGAAACCCTGGCGAGCAAACAGGTTGGCTGCCGCCTCTAATGTCGGACGCTCGCCGGGACGAATAATGTTGTAAATTTCAATCAGCGCCTCTTCGCGGCTTGTCGTTTTGTCGGCAATCAAAGTATTTCGAATATGAGCGCCGATTGTCGCATTATCGATGGAAATAATGGAAATGTTTTTAACATTCATCTTTTCCAAATCATTCAAAACTTCTTCCGTGATTTCCGTACCGGCGGGAAATACGACTTCGTCGCCCGTTGTCACGGGTTCGAACAGATATTCGCCAACCAGCGCCATGCTGTTAATTCCAAAGCTCTTGGAAGTAATCTTGGACAATTTTTTCGCATTCAGGCGCTCGCCCTTGGCGACCATGATTTTCCTGTCTTTCGGATTAATCAAGTCATAGTTCAGACGGTATTTGTCCAAGCCCACGATATTGAATGTTTCGCCAATCCATAAATTGCCGTCGAATGACAAAGAAATCTTTTTATAGAAAGCCCCAAGGATTTCCGTATCGGACATGCCGCGGATAGATGTTTTGCGCGGATCAGCCAGCCATTTCTTTTCGTCTTCGGCAGTCGGCAGACAGCGCAGCAGCACGGTCGAGGGAATCTTGCGACGGCGGTCGATGCGTACGTACACGACGCCTTTGGCCTCTTCAAAGTCAATCCAAGATCCGTGTTCGGGAATAATGCGCGCTGTGTATGTCGTCGGATTGCCCGCGATTTTCGATTCCTTGGTGGTGCCGAACACAACGCCCTGCGCACGATGCATCTGCGACACGATGACGCGCTCAACACCGGATGCGATAAAGCTGCCGCGTTCGGTCATCAAAGGCACTTCGCCCATAAATATTTCCTGTTCCTTGATATCGCGCAGTGTTTTTTTGCCATCTTCGCTGATATCCCATAAAATCAATCTCAGCTTTAATTTCAGCTTGCTGGAATAAGTCATATTGCGCAGCATGCATTCTTTTACATTATATACAGGCTTGTCCAATGTGTATTCAACAAATTCAAGATCCGCGACGCCGGCATAATCCTTG
This sequence comes from Rickettsiales bacterium, assembly GCA_031259745.1. Taxonomy (GTDB): domain Bacteria; phylum Pseudomonadota; class Alphaproteobacteria; order Rs-D84; family Rs-D84; genus JAIRLB01. The sequence continues at coordinate 1,695 of JAIRLB010000006.1, forward strand.
ATCGGAAACATTGATGAAAATACGTTTTGCAGACCGATATTTTTGCGGTTATGCGGCTCTACATCGGCTTGCAGGAAGTCTTTATAAGAATTATACTGAATTTCTACCAAATCAGGAAGCGGAGTTTGCAAAAAACTTTTACCAAAAGATTTTCTTATTTTCTGGATAACTGCCATTTTTTTACTCCTTAGTCATAAATAGCCCCGGATCGGGAATCGCGTATCAGAAATGCCAATACCGAAAACCGAAATCCTTTATTTTTTATCTTTTTGAAATAACTTCGAGATTGCTTGAAATACATAATCCCGAAATTATCCCATATCATGCAAAGGAATTTGGAATCGGGAAAATAATTTCCCAATTCCAAATCCAAGCCCCCTGATTTTATTTCAACTCTACCTTGGCGCCTGCAGCTTCCAACGTCGCTTTCAATTTCTCGGCTTCATCTTTGCTCACGTTCTCCTTGACAGCCTTTGGCGCGGATTCAACCAAAGCTTTCGCATCACCCAGGCCCAAACCCGTGATGTCTTTCACAGCTTTGATGACGGCCAGTTTGTTTGCGCCGGCATCAGCCAGCACGACATTGAATTCCGTCTTTTCTTCTTCCGCCGGACCGGCCGCTGGGCCGGCAACCGCAACAGCCGCCGCTGCGGACACGCCCCAAGTTTCTTCCAACGCCTTGGACAACTCGACTGCTTCCAAAACGCTCAATTTTGACAATTCGTCTACTAATTTCTGAATGTCTGCCATTTTTTTGCTCCTTTGTTGCAAAATAATGAACAACAAATAACACCGGTGAACAATTTTTAAGAAATCTGTTCATCTGAAATTAATACATTATTCAAATTTTGCCTTTGTTTTTTATTTTCGAAAAACAACAAATGAATCTGCTCACTGTTGATTTTTCACTGTTCATTTCTTTCCATATTCTGCGGAAACACGCGCCAAACGCGATGCCGGCTCTATCAATATGCGTGCGATAGTGCCGCGAATTTCCAACATAGATGGAAGCTTGGATAATTGCATAATGCCGTCTGCATCAAGAAGTCCCGCATCCATTTTTCCACCAACGATTTCAATCTTCGGATGTGTTTCGGCAAACTTTGCCAAAACCTTGGTAACGGCCAGCGCATCCGTTGCAACCGCAACAGCTGTCGGACGTTTCATCAAATCGGATACAGGCGCGAAATCCGTGTCTGTCAGCGCCAATTTCATCAGGCGGTTTTT
>JAIRLB010000016.1 GCA_031259745.1 Rickettsiales bacterium
ATATTTCGAGGCATTCCATAATTTGGTCAGCAGCTTGGTTCCGCGTTTCACTTCTTCATCGGAATAACGCATGTCGGTTCCAATCGGAGCAGTCGCGACCCAGTAACGCAGCGCGTCGACCCCGAACCGGCCGACGACATCCAGCGGATCTGTGCCGTTTCCTTTGGTCTTGGACATTTTCTGTCCCTTGGCATCGCGAACAATGCCGTGAAAATTAACCGTTCGGAACGGGATTTCCTTCATGACATACATCCCCATCATAACCATCCGCGCAACCCAAAAGAAAATTATATCAGCCGCCGTGTACAACAAATCAGTCGGATAATATTTCGCCAGCTCTGGCGTTTTATCCGGCCAGCCGAGCGTCGAAAACGGCCACAATGCAGAACTGAACCATGTATCCAGGCAAGACGCGTCGCGCGTCAATTTTTTCCCGCCCGACCGACTGACAGCCTCTTCCTCGCTCTCGGCGACATATATATTTCCGTCTTCGTCATACCAGGCCGGAATCTGATGCCCCCACCACAGCTGGCGCGATATTGACCATTCGCGAATATCTTTCATCCAAGCCATGAACAAGTTGTATCTGTGTTCAGGCATGAATTTGATTCTGCCCGCCTTAGCCGCCTCTATAGCAGGAATGGACAATTTTTTCGCATCGACAAACCATTCGTCGCGAACCATGTATTCGATAATGCAATTTCCGCGTTCGGAATACGGCGTCGGGATTGTCTTGTCTTCAATCTTGACAAGCAAGCAAGCGGCTTTGATGTCTTCGATAATTTGCGTGCGCGCTTGGAACCTGTCCAGGCCGCGATATTTTTCCGGAACTACATCCATGTCGGCCATTTTGGCATCCGGCGTCAGAATGCACACCGGCGCCAAGTTGTGGCGCAAGCCGACCCCCCAGTCATCCATGTCGTGCGCCGGAGTAATCTTGACCGCGCCCGTTCCCTTGTCGGGATTCGCATGCTCGTCCGCGATAACAGGGATTTCGATATCCGTCAGCGGAATTATCGCCGTTCTGCCAATCAGATGATTTAATTTTTCATTCTCAGGATGAATGGCAATCGCCTGGTCGCCGAATAATGTTTCGGGACGCGTTGTCGCAATTTCGACAAAGCCGCCGTCTTTCAACGGATACTTAAAGTAATAAAACTTGCCCGCTTCGTCATGCGTCTCCACCTCTAAATCCGAAACAGTGGTCTGCTGTTTCGGGCACCAGTTGACCAAGCGGCGCGCCTTGTAAATCAGACCTTCGTTATACATTTTGACGAACAGCTTCGTAACGGCCGCCGATAATCCCCGGTCCATGGTAAAGCGCTCGCGCGACCAGACCGGCGTCACGCCCAGAATGTGCAGTTGGCTGATAATTTGGCCGCCCTTTTCATTTTTCCACGCCTGGGCCTTTTCCAACAGCTGCTCTGTCGTCAGGCTGCACGGATTAATGCCGTTTTTGGATAAGTCGCGCTCAACCAGCAGCTGTGTGGCAATGGATGCGTGGTCGGTGCCCGGCTGCCACAAAACGTCAAAGCCGTTCATTCTCTTATAGCGGCACATAATATCAGTCAGAATATTATTCAGCGCATGGCCCATATGCAGGTTACCGGTAACATTCGGCGGCGGCATCATAACGCAGAAAGGCTTTTTGTCGGAATCGATATTATTTTCCCAAAATCTGTTTTTATCCCAAAATTCCTGAATGCGTGTTTCTATATCCCGCGCATTTATATTTTTGCCAAGTTCGATATTCATTTTATTTCCTTTAATCTTTCAGATAATACCCAAATATGCGGGTAAAATCAAATAAAAGTGCCGCCTTTTCGGCGACACTGGGGGATCCGCGCAAAAAAGCACGTCCCCCGTTATTTAACCACGACCGTCGTCCACTTGGACGTGTCCAGATTCTGCAAGTCAGCCGGCAAATCCGATGCCTGCATAACATTCCAAACCTGCGTTCTGCCGAACGGGCCTATCTTGCCGCGCACATTGAACTTGGACGCATCTTTTTTATCGGCCCACATAACGGATGAATAAACGCTGCCTTTTTTCGGATCCATGATTTTTCCGCCTTCGTATTCGGCGTCATCCGCGTCCCATTCCATGCCCCAGATGATATCCAGTCCGACCATCTTTGGCGCGCCTTTCACCTTGTCGGCAATTCTGACCGGATTTGACAAAGTTTCCGAAATTTTGCCATCTGCCTCATACAGCGCGACGATACGTCCGGCGATTTCCACATCATCGCCATTCAAATATTCATAAATTGCCACAATAGATTTCGGCCGATTTGTTTCATCGTCAATCGTTTGATAAAACCCCACGTGCGGCATTGCGGCCGAAACGGCGGCAGGCAATAACAATGCCGTTAAAATGGCAAATAATCTCATTTTCATATTCTGTTTCTTGTTTTGTTGGTTGGATGTTTTCCAGAATACATTAGAAATTTATCAAAATCAAGAACTTAAATCAAATTGCGCGGACAACGCGGCAAAAAACCACGCCGTAAACATTCTTTGCCCCGGCGCGTTTCAAAACTTTGCGCAGTTCGGAAAAAGTCGCGCCGGTAGTCATGACATCGTCGACCAATAGAATCGTTTTGCCGCGCACTTTGTCCGGTTTGACGCAATCGAATACGCCGCGAATATTCTTAAATCTTTCCCTGGCGTTTTTATGACCCATGTCGGGGCGATATTTTCTGCGGACAGACCCCAAGTCCATCTTGGCCGCCAGATGTCTGGCAATCGGCGCCGCCAGCAGCGCCGCCTGATTATAACCTCTCTTCCATAATCTGCGCCAGGCTAGCGGCACGGGAATCAACAAGTCAACATCGGCATTCAATTCGCTAAGCGCCGCAATCATCGCGCGCGACATTATTTTTTGATAACGCAGCGCGCCAGCATGTTTGAAAGGCAGCATAATATTTCTGGAAAAATCATCATAAACACATGCGGCGCGCATCCAGTCAAGCTCGCTGCTGCCGTTGGCGCAGACCGGGCAGAGAGGTAACGGCCCAAAATCCAAATCTGCCGGGAAAGGATAACCGCATTTGCAGCATTTCGGATCGCTTATCCAGTTAAAATTGCGCCAGCATGACGGGCACAATGTTCCATGCTCCGAAACATGCGTCTTGCAAATCGGGCAGGACGGCGGAAATAAAAAATCGAGAATCTTTTTCATAAAAAAAGAAGACGCGGACTTTACCAAGTCATGCTTTTGTAAGTTTTCTTGCCAACGGTATCGCCGAACATATCGCGCTTTTGCCGAGAGATTGTTTCATATTGATCTGACGATATGACGCGCAATACAAAGCTTTCGTCATCGCGCTGCGACAAAACGGGGATGATGCGCTGATCAGACACGCCAGTATCGCGCAACACCTGTTCGACTATGGCCAGCCGGCGCGCGGCCATTTTGCGCCCGTCCAGCGAACGCGTCGCGCGTTCCGGTATGGAGATTTGAATCGCGCGCTTCGGATTGCTAACAACAATGCCCGCATATTCGCTTAACAAGTTATAATTATCGCGGGATAATGCTGAATCATCGCCGCGAAACCCTATCTTGATTTCCAACGGGCGAACGCCTCCGGCTTCGGACAGATCCCGCTCGGCAGTAAATCCCTCAACATCGGAAGTCAGATCGCTGGCCACATCGAAACGGTCGTCAATTCGATATGTGGACAAATGTTTGTTTTCTGACAGATAAGTTTTCTTGAATGCCTTTTTCAATTCGCCGGGGGACATTTTTGACATGTCTTTTTCCACATTCGCGATTTTTGGTGCGGCTTTGTCGCGGCGAACCTGCCTGACGACGATGTCTTCTGCCGGCGAAACAACAATGCGGCGTACGGAAACCTCGCCGGTTTCCTGTGTGGCCGCATTCAAAGAAGCCGCGCGGGCTGAAACACCCGGCCGCGCATCATAAGAAGAAATTGAAGCCGGTGCGGCGGCATTGTCGGCGCGGACGCTTGCATCCGCCTTGCGCTGCAATTCAACCAGCTTTGCGATTTCAGCATCCAGTTCATCCGTTTCGGTCGAAACAATTGGCACGGGAATCGGATTGACGGACTGGCGCGCGATTACTT
>JAIRLB010000058.1 GCA_031259745.1 Rickettsiales bacterium
GACGGCGACATTCTCGTACATGACCCAGGAAAACCCGTTGTTTCAATCAGAGCACCGCTTGAATGCTTCTCATTCCGAATTCAGGACAAACGGCTCGTTTACCCGCAATCGCGACGGCGAATTCCGATGGCACATATTCAATGATGATGTTATCGAACTTGGCGAACATGTTCGTACGACGATTTATCTAGAACGCGCATCTGACAAAACTTATTTGCAGAAATACGGATTTTACGGCGATCAGCCTTATTTGGATTCAGGGGCCAAGATTGAAATGTTCGGAGAATCCGGCTATGCTGTCGCGGATGCTCACATTTTTCAAGAATTGCGCAGCAACCAGACGCTGGTACCTGTCCCTGGCGGCGACATTCTGCCAAACGTCCGCGGGATCTATCAGACCAAGCCCATATTCCATGAAACTTATTTGCTGTTGAATGCGGACATTCTGGGAATATCGGGCGACACATTCGCATCCCAGCGTGTTATCGGCGCATCCAGAATCGTATCACCGTGGACAATATGGGGCGGGAACCGAATCACGGCCAGCTTGTCCGCGCGATATGATATTTACAACTTTGACAACACCGAGATGATTGACCATAGCAATTATTCAGGTCTTAAATCACGATTCCTGCCAAGCGGGTATTTGGAATGGTCCCTGCCGATGATGAAAGGCGGCGGGGCTTGGAGGCAGATAATCGAACCGCGCGCCAGATTGACAGTAATGCAAAGCTTGGACAATGCCGCATTCGCATCAAATAACGATTCCTCTGGCGCATTGCTGTCTGATGCGACATTATTTTCGAACAATCGTTTTCCCGGATTAGATTTGTGGGAAAACGGAACTTTTGCGGATTACGGCGCACGCTGGGCCGCATTTGACGGCGCAGGACATAATGTCGAGGTTTTCCTGGGGCAGTCCTATGATTTTATAGAACGTCCAGATACAGACCCAAACAGCGGGTTTCATAACGGCGCATCTGATTATGTCGGCCGAATTAAGTATGAAAGCAACAAGTTGCTGTCGCTGGGGACGCGTTTCAGATTGTCTGAAAACAATCTTTCGCTGCGCCATATGGAAACGGCGGCAAAAATTGGAACGTTCAGAAACTATTTAAATTTCGGCCATATTTGGGCTGCGCAATTTATTGATGCCGAAACGCAGGGAGATGATATCAATGAATTGAACGCGGGGCTTAATATTTATCTGACAGAACGCGTCGGGTTAAAGTTCAATGCGATTTACAACATAACGGACAAAAATTTTCAAAGACATTCGGGCGGAATATTCTATAATCATCCGTGTTATTTCCTGTTATTGGAATATCGGCGTGATAATGCGCAAAAAGAAGACTATGTTGGAAATACGACTTTCCAATTTCGCTTCGGGATGAACATTAACGGAATAATGCAATAAGGTTTGGAGGAAACTATTATGAAATCATTAGGATTAAAAACTTTGCCAGCAGTCGTGGCGTCAGTTTTATCGCTGCAATCCTTATTTGCGGCATCCGTCATCGCGACCGTCGCAGGCAGGCCTGTGACAGACACCGACATCACCGCGCGGGTCGCGCTGATGAACAAGCAGGGCGACACATCCACGGATAACCGCAAAAGGGCTCTGGACAATATTATCAGCGACCAAATCAAACTGGATTACGCGGCGAATTTCAAGGCCGTGCCGACAGACGCGGATGTTGAAAAAGAATTTCGCGCGATGAACCTCGGCGATTTGTCCGCAACCGAGCGCGCAATGGCAAAATCCGCCGTGGCGGCAAACATTGCATGGCAGATTGTCATCGCCCGGACAATCGTGCCGACCATCGGGGCTTCGCCAGAAGAAATTGTCGAAGAAAGGCGAGAATTGGAACGAGCGCGCGGACTGCCGATAGAAATGACAATAATCCGCCTGATCGACATTCCGGCTGACGCAGCTTCAAAGCTGACAAAACCAAATTCGTGCGATGACGCCATGGATATGGCTTCTACGCTGGGGGGGGCGCCCCAAAAATTCACAGCCGCACAGTATGAGCTGTCCGCAGATATTCGCGAACGTATTATCGGACTGCCGAAATTAGTATGGTCCCAGCGCCGGGACAATTCAGTTTTGCTGGTCTGTTCCGAAAAGAAAACATCGGAATATGGCAAGCTGGACGAAATCATAAAACAGAACACTGTTTACAAAAAAGCAATGTTCACAGCCGACCAGCAGTTGAAGCAACTGCGCCGCAAGGCTGTGATTGTAATCCACGATGATAAATACAAACTTTAAGATGACGAGCGACAAACCGATCTTGTTTAATCTGACCACCACCATGTTGGAACAGTTCATAAATGATATCGGACAGCCAAAATTCCGCGCCAAGCAAATCGCAGAATGGTTGAACCGCGGCGCGCCGGATTTTTCCGTGATGAAGAATCTTCCGGAATCTCTGCGCATGCGGCTGGATGAATCAGTGCGCACTCTGCCGGTATCAATTGTGCGAAAATTGGAATCATCCGACGGTCAGACGACAAAATTCTTATTGAAATTGAACGATGGTGAACAAATCGAATGCGTCCTGATGCGCACCAGTTATGGCAATAGTGTCTGCGTCAGCTCACAGGTCGGCTGCGCGATGGGCTGCAAATTCTGCGCCAGCACTCTGCTGGGGCTGAAACGCAACCTGACCGCAAACGAGATGTATGCCCAGCTGCTGATCGCACAGTGGGAATTGCGCGACGGACAGACAGACGGCAAACAGTCAAAGCCGAACGGCGACCCCAATAACAACGATGTGTCGCATGTGGTTGTCATGGGCACGGGCGAACCATTGCATAACACGGAAAATCTGATAGGTTTTTTGGAACGCGCTAATCGAGATATGGGAATCGGATGGCGCCGCCTGACAGTATCCACATGCGGCATCGTACCGGGGATAAAAAAATTGAGCAAATGGGGCCGTCCGGTCAACTTGGCAATATCGCTGCATGCGCCAAACAACGCCCTGCGCGACGAAATTATGCCCATCAATAACAAGTATCCCATCGACCAGACATTGAATGCGGCCTTTGAAAACGCGGGCCGGCACAACCGCCAGTTAATGATTGAATACATTATGCTGGCCCGTCCGGATGTTCAGGAAGAACAGCTTTTGTACAACTGCGCGCCGACGCATGCCGAAGAGCTGACCCGGCTGCTGTCTGGCAAAAACTGCATGGTTAATTTGATTCCTTGGAATGCTGTGATCGAACGGAATTTTGCCTCGCCATCCGGCAACGCCGTACATCGTTTTCAAGACATTTTGATAAAAAACGGAATTCACACCAGAATTCGCCGCGAACGTGGCACGGACATTGGCAGCGCCTGCGGCCAGCTTCGCTTGAACTCACAGAAAATTTAATAACTCAATAAATACATTGTTTTTTATGGACAACATTTTGTAAAAACGATATAATGTTTATCGAAAGCTTGTGCTAGTCTAAACCTCCGATTTTTATGTCGGTTTTTTTAATTTCAAAAATCCCTGATTTCCGCGACATTTCCCTCCACCATTATGCCTAATCCAAAGGGACAATTATTTTCGATCATATATAGAAAATCTGGTGGCACAATTGAATAAAATCTCAACATTGCTTAAAATTTACGTACTCTGTCTGTTCTCATTAGAAAACAATGCTGTTGCTGATTGCTGCGTAAAATGTGGCGCAACGGACAAGTCTGTAAAATTCACCAGCGCATGCGTATACTTTTCATCAATCCGCCCTTATACAACCGACCAATGCGAAGCGCGAACATGCGGAACCCAAAAAGTATGCATGCGCAAAAGCGCCGTATGCGATGATATGATTTTGGCCACTATTGCGAATTGTCCCGCGCCAGCAGCCGGAAAATTCACTCAATTACGAAATTTTGCGGACCTGGACTTGCAAGGCGCCAATCCACCAGCCGGCGGATGGCAGGCTATGAAAAACGACTGTCTGTCTGTGAACATTTGTCCGAACGGCACAAAAGCGGTCGGCAAAAACTGCCTGACATTAAGCGGTATTACAATATCTGCAAAATTGATGAGAAAATGCTTTGCCTGCCAAGGCGAGAAATTCGAAAAATGCATAAAATCGCGCAGCGAAAAATCCTATGCGGAAAAATCCAATGACGCTTCTGAAACTCAAAATTGTTATGAAATGGGCGCAGCAGCCAGCCTGGGTTGAATAAAAATAATAGCAGGTAAAAACGGCGGCGGCCATTTCATTATTGACTATTGACCTTCTGTTATAATATACTCGGCCTATGGGCAAGATAAACTATCAGAAACTGTTGGACAATGCGTTGAAATCAGTAGTCAAAGATGCGCTGATTCACGCCCAGTTTAACGGTTTGGACGATGGGGCGCATTTCTTTATTACATTCAATACACGCGACCATGGCGTTGTTTTGCCGGATTTTCTGCGCATCAGATACCCGGATATTATGACTATCGTTTTACAATATTCTTATAACAACCTGAATGTGTCGGACAAGGAATTCGGCGTTCAGCTGACATTCGACGGACATCCGTTTTTTATCCGCGTTCCGTTCGCTTCTTTGATTGAATTCAAAGACCCATCCGTTGACTTTATGCTATCGTTTCAGCAAAAAAATACACAGTCGGCCGGAAATGATATGGAATTGCCTTTAGAGGAAAAATCAAGCGCGATTCAAAATGACAAAAGGGTGGTAAGCTTGGATGATTTTCGTAAAAAGAAAGTTACCGATATAAAGTTGAAAGTTAAACCAACTTCTGATTGATAATGACCATTTCAGTTATAAATTAACAAACAAATACCGGCATTTCGCTGTTCTTTTATTCCGTGTCTTTCGGAATATCGCCATCCGCCGGATTTTCGCTCATGGCTGCCGCCTTCTCAGCTTCGGCTTGCAGGAAAATTTCTAGCCAATGATTGTCAAAGTTCAAGTGCTTGACATCTTTGTTCCGCAGCAATTCCCGCTGCAATGGAATGGTCGTCTTGACGCCTTCGATAATAAATTCGTCCAAGGCGCGCGCGGCGCGCATTATGCACTGCGGGCGATTTTGTGCATGGACAATCAGCTTCGCGATCATAGAATCGTACGTCGGTGGAATCACATAGCCTGTATAAACAGCAGAATCAACGCGCACACCCAGTCCGCCTGACGGAGAATATAAAGTGATCTTGCCGGGATTCGGAATAAAAGTTTCTGGATCTTCCGCATTGATTCGAAATTCGATCGCATGACCGTTCGGAAGCAAATTCGCCTGGGTATAGCCCAATTCCTCACCTGCGGCGATGCGTATTTGCTCGCGCACCAAGTCGATGCCGTACACCATTTCTGTAACAGGATGCTCTACTTGCAAGCGGGTGTTCATTTCCAAAAAATAGAACTTGCCGTCTTCGAACATGAATTCAAATGTTCCGGCATTCGTATAGCCCATTTTTTTTGCAGCCGTCTTGCATACCTCAATCATATCATCGCGCTGCTTTTGCGTCAGCGCCGCCGCCGGGCATTCTTCCATAATCTTTTGGTTTTTGCGTTGCAATGAACAGTCGCGTTCGCCAAATATGACGATATTGCCGCGTTTGTCGCCCAGCACCTGGAATTCTACATGCCTTGGGTGCAGCAACAGCTTTTCTATATATAGAGTGTCGTCGCCAAAGCCCGATTTAGCCTCGCGCTTGGTCATCTGAAAAGCTTCTGGCATTTCGGCCGCATTCATGATTGGCCGCATGCCCTTGCCGCCGCCGCCGGCCGCCGCTTTCAACATGACTGGATATCCGATCTTCTCGGCCCAAGCCAGCGCGTTGTCCAAATCGGTAATTGCACCATCAGACCCAGGAACCACCGGCAGGCCGCATTCAATAGCGGTCTTTTTGGCATTAACCTTGTCGCCCATTTTAATAATCATGGCGGCTGTCGGCCCGACCCAAATCAGCCCGTGCTGCTCGACCTTTTCAACAAAGCCCGCGCGCTCGGACAAAAATCCATACCCGGGATGAATCGCGTCTGAATTAGTCAGCAGCGCCGCTGTTAAAATAGCTGATTCGTTCAAATAAGTATCCTTGGTAGGTCCAGGTCCTATGCAGACCGATTCGTCCGCCAAATGCACATGCGTGGCATTGCGGTCGACAGACGAATGAACCGCGACTGTGCGGATTCCCATATCGCGGCATGCGCGGATAATTCGTAACGCTATCTCGCCACGGTTGGCAATAAGTATTTTTTTAATTTTTTGCATGTTTTAATTGCCGCTGTTATTCAATAATAATCAATGGCTGATCAAATTCAACCGCTTGGCCGTCCGTGACCAATATTTCCTTAACCTTGCCGTTGCGGTCAGCCTTTATTGGGTTAAATGTTTTCATCGCCTCGATCAAAATAACTGTGTCGCCGGCCTTGATTTGCGCACCGACCGATGTGAAAGGTTTTGCGCCTGGCTCTGCCGCCAGATAGGCAACCCCGACCATCGGGGATTTCAATGCCAAGGCATTTGATTCGGATTCCGAAGACGCCGTCTTAGATATGGCTGATGTAGGAAAACTCGGCATGGCAGCCGTAACCGACTGCTGCTTGGACAAATGAATATGTTTGCGATAGACGCCGAACAGGAACTGGCGTTCTAAATCCAGCTCGGTTATTCCCATTTCATCCATAATCTTTGACATGGATTCTACAGTTGAACGAAATGACATATTTTATCCTTATGTTTAATTATCGTCGCGACAGGCAAATCAAGCCGCATGTAAACTGAATTTTAGCACATCTAAGCCAGATGTCAAGGGACCGGGTCATATCCGAACCCGCCGCCGGGACGACAGCGCGATATGCGTCGGACACTCATCATGCCGCCGCGCAGCATGCCGTATTTCAAGATCGCCTGCCGAGCGTATTCGCTGCAAGTCGGCACAAATCGGCAGGTGGCACGGCCACCAAATAACGGCGAAATCATTATCTGATAAAGACCGATTAATCTGATTGCAGACAGTCGCACCGCCCGCGATGCAATATTTGCTTTCGATGTATTTGCTGTGGAATGCGCACTCATTTTTGTTTTTTTAAATATTTCAGCGCCTTGGTCATGGCAGCGATGCCTATATCTTTGGTGGCGTCTAGAATCGCTCTACGCGCGATAAAGACATAATCAAAGTCCGGGTTCAGCAAAGATTCTTTTTCTCGAATCCACACGCGCAGGCAACGCTTTGCGCGATTGCGATGCACTGCCAGCTTGAAAGTTTTTTTTGTCGCCACCAGCCCGTACCGCGCATCTCCTTGGAACAAAGTTGGGTGGGCGCGAATGATAAAAAATTTGGCCTTGGCTGTCGGGTCTGACTCCGCCATTGCAAAATCTTGGTGTTTTTTCAAAGTGTTTCTCATAGCAGATATCTTAAACAGAATATCGCGTCGGATGCAAATAAAAAAATTTCCGGTAACCTTCCTTGCTTTTTTTTATATTAAGTTTTATAGTGCAGGAAATATTTAGGGGGCCCAAAATATGTATAATTGGTTATTAAAATTCTTCTCGGCTGATATGGCGATTGACCTCGGCACGGCAAATACGCTGATTTATGTCAAGGGGCGCGGCGTCGTTTTGAATGAGCCATCAGTTGTCGCGGTTGCCGAGAACCGTTTGCTGGGCCGCAAGGAAATTCTAGCCGTCGGAACTGAAGCTAAGCAGATGTTCGGCCGCACTCCGGGTACGATTTCCGCTGTGCGCCCGCTGCGCGACGGGGTTATCGCTGACTTTGAAGTAGCCGAGGAAATGATCAAGTACTTTATCCGCAAGGTTCATCATCGCAGCCTGATGACGGCGCCGCTAATTATTATCTGCGTACCTAGCTGCGCAACCCAGGTGGAACGGCGCGCTATTCAAGAAGCCGCCGATGCCGCCGGCGCGCGCAAGGTGTTTATCGTCGAAGAATCCACAGCGGCCGCGGTTGGCGCGGGACTGCCAGTTGACAAGCCTGTCGGTTCCATGGTTTTGGACATCGGCGGCGGCACAACCGAAGTTGCGGTTATGTCGCTCGGCGGCATAGTATATTCTAACGCTGTCCGCACCGCAGGCGACCAGATGGATATAGATATCATCGATTTCGTCCGAAAGAACAAGAATCTGCTAATCGGCGAAAATACAGCCGAAGAAATCAAAAAGAAAATCGGCACGGCCATTGCGCCCAAAGACAAAACAAACGAACTATCCATGAAGATAAAGGGTCGCGACCTGTTGTCAGGCACCCCGCGCGAGGTAATTATTACTGAATCCCAGGTTGCGGCCGCATTGCAGACCACGGTTACCAAAATTGTCGACACCGTTCGCCAAGCATTGGAATCAACCCCTCCGGAATTGTCCGCCGACATCGTGGATTTCGGCATTGCAATGACGGGTGGCGGCTCGCTGTTGCGCAGTTTGGATGCAGCAATCCGCGCCGCAACCGGACTACCGGTATTTCTGGTGGATAATCCGCTGCTATGCGTTGCGACCGGATCAGGCAAAATGCTGACGAACCTGGATAAGAACAAGCATGTGTTGCAAACGATGTACTAAATTAAGGAAAAAGGAATAAGGAATAAGAAAATCATTTTGCATTTGCCACTTATTCCTTAATCCTTATTCTTTTTTCCTTTAATTAATTAAAGGATGTGAAATGGAAAAAGAAAATCAGGAAAAATTATCATTTGAAGAGGCTTACAGACAACTGATGGAAATCGTCAAAAATATGGAATCCGGCGAATTGCCGTTGGCTGACTCTGTGGCGGCATACGAACGAGGAATTAAATTAAAGGCTTATTGCGAGCAGTTGTTGAAAGAGGCCGAGCTGAAAATCTCGACCGTTATGGAAAACAAATAAGCGCCCACCCGGGTCGGAGTCGTTATCGTGAGCCAGCAAATAAATAAACTTAGTCCCGTCATGCGGCAGTATACAGATATGAAGGCCGAAAATCCCGATGCGCTGTTGCTGTTCCGCCTTGGGGATTTTTACGAGGTATTTTTTGAAGACGCAAAAACTGTCAGCAAAGTTCTGGGGATTGTACTGACCCAGCGCGGCACTGATGAAAACGGCGATGACATCCCTATGTGTGGGATTCCATGGCATGCGGCAGACAATTACTTCGGCAGGCTGGTCCGTGAAGGTTACAAGGTTTCACTGGTCGAGCAGGTGGAAACCCCGGCCGAAGCCAAGGCGCGCGGCGCGAAAAATCTCGACCGACGGGTTGTCCGCGTTCTGACGCCAGGAACATTGACGGACGAAAATCTGTTGTTGCCGAAAAAGTCTAATTTCCTGGTGGCGGTCGCCCAGAAAAAATGCGGCGGCGATTGTAATGTCTTTGAAATCGCTGGATGCGACATTTCCACCGGCGAATTCTTTATCGGAGAATCCGAATCTATTCTGGACGACTTGGTCCGCGTTAATCCAGCCGAGGTCATCTATCCTGAAAACGCCGCGGAAAACAAGGAAATCCTGCGTCTGCGCGATGCATTCAAGATGACCCCTGTATATGAAAAATTATACAACCGCGCAGATATCGCTCAAATCGTGGCGCGGATGTTCAGTCAGACTGTCGATTGGAATGGCAATACATCCGGTGATGCTAACGGAATTCCCTGCAATGTCGTGGCGCTGCTGGCCGGATATCTGTTCAATACCCAGCGGGACGCAAATATTACGTTCCGCACGCCTTATAGTTTCAAATCGGGCTCTCAGCTGCTGGTCGACAGCGCCACATGGAAAAACTTGGAAATAGATAGCCCGCTGAACGAAGGCGGAGCGTGCCTGATCGACATACTGGACAAAACCAGAACGGCGGCCGGCGCGCGGCGGTTGCGCTCGTATTTGCGCGTATTATCCGGCGACATCGGCGAAATCCGACGACGTCAGGAACATATCGGCCACTTGGTTCTGAACCGCGACGTAATGGATAGACTGTCACGAATGCTGTCGCGCGTCCCGGATATTGGCCGTTCGCTGACGCGATTGCTATCAGGCCGCGGCACTCCGCGTGATTTGCGCATAACGGCCGATTTCATGATTATGCTGCCGGATGCCAAAACAGCGGGTGCGGGTTTGGATTCCGAACTGGCCGCCAAATTCGCAGACATGAATGCTCATGACTTGCTGGCGGGTGAACTGAAATTCGCATTATCTGACGAACTGCCGATATTTTTTAGAGACGGCGGTGTTATCCGCACGGGTTTTGATCCATCGCTGGATAATATGAAGGAACTTGCAAACGGGGCCAAGGAAACAATCGCCGCATGCCAGGCGGAATATGCCGTATCCACCGGCGTGAATACTCTGAAAATCAAATATAACAACATACTGGGTTATTTTATCGAGGTGCCCAGCACACGAGCGGACGCGCTGATGAATCCGGCCGGTGGATTCATTCATCGCCAGACAATGTCCGGCAATATGCGCTTTACCACGGCGCGTTTGATTGATTTGGATAACGAGGTTCGCAGCGCCGCGGAAAAAGCGGCCGGAATCGAAGCTGAAATCATCGCAAAATTCATCGAAAAGATCCGCGGCATATCTGGCGATTTGCTGAATGCCGCAGAACTGATTGCGGATGCGGATGTCTGGTGCGCATTGGCGGATGTCGCGGACGAGTATTCATGGACTCGG
Source organism: Rickettsiales bacterium (assembly GCA_031259745.1). Lineage (GTDB taxonomy): Bacteria > Pseudomonadota > Alphaproteobacteria > Rs-D84 > Rs-D84 > JAIRLB01. The sequence goes on from JAIRLB010000058.1 coordinate 10,618, forward strand.
CCTATAATCACCGAGTGTTGCGCATTCAATGTCAAGGGTGGCCGTCATCCCGTTATCGAAGCGGCATTGCGCTCGCGGGGGGATACGTTTGTAAAAAACGACTGTATATTGAACGACCGGACCGTGGCGTTGCTGACGGGTCCGAATATGGCCGGAAAATCGACATATCTGCGCCAGAACGCATTAATTGTGGTTTTGACCCATCTGGGGTCTTTCGTTCCGGCCGAGAGCGCTACCATAGGAATTTGTGACCAGCTGTTCAGCCGTGTCGGGGCAAGCGACAATCTGGCCGCGGGACAATCCACATTTATGGTCGAAATGGTCGAGACGGCGAATATTCTGAATCGCGCAACGCGCAAATCTTTTATCATCTTTGATGAAATCGGCCGCGGAACGGCGACCTATGACGGCATGGCTATCGCCAAGGCCGTTTTGGAATTTTTGAACGACGTGCGGCCGCGCACATTATTCGCAACCCATTATCATGAGCTGACCGCATTGGCGAATGACACCGAGGATGGCCTAGGCAGCGTCCATTGTCTGACAATTGATATACGCGACCATAATGGCGAGATTATCTTTATGCACAAAATCATCCCTGGCGTCGCAAATCGTTCTTATGGGATACATGTTGCAAAAATGGCTGGGTTGCCCGCTTCGGTAATAGGGCGGGCCCAGGATTTCTTGATCGCGCTGGAAGCCAGAACAACCGCCCAAACCGTCAAGACTGTTGAAAACATTGCTGCGGCAATCGACGAATCCAGTGTAAAGCCAACGGTTGCGGAACCGAAAAAGAAAATTCAACTGTCGCTGTTCGGATAGGATGAAATGGATGGATGGATAATTTTGGATAAGCCGAAGGGCATGAACAGCCGAAAAGCCGGCGCCATATTGTCGCGTATTTTCGGTGCCAAGACATTCGGCCATATCGGGACGCTGGATCCGATGGCATCCGGGTTGCTGCCCATTGCGCTGGGCCAGGCGACTAAAATGATTCCGTACTGGAAAGAAAGCCAGAAAAAAGAATATCTGTTCGGCGTTCAATTCGGATTTGAAACAGATACGCTGGATATCACTGGCAGGGTTGTAAATGAAAAGAACATTGTTCCATTGCGGGCCCAGATTCTGTCCGCATGCGCTGAATTAATGGGGGAAATATCTCAAACGCCGCCAACTTATTCCGCCGTGCATGTCGGCGGCCGCCGCGCGTATGAGTTGGCGCGCGCTGGAAAATCATTCGACATTCCGCCGCGCCGCGTCGCAATCGATACGCTGGAATTGCTGGAAATTGTGGAAAAATCCTGGATGTTTCGCATCGTATGTTCCCCGGGGACTTATGTGCGCGCCATCGCGCGCGATCTAGCTGATATGTGCGGCACGGTTGCGACGGTTGATATGATAAGGCGCATTCGAACAAACGGGCTGGATATAAAAAACGCGGTCAGGCTTGATTTTTTGAAAAATCTGTTTAATAATAGCGAAGGCTTTGAAGAATATTTGAAGCCGATGGATTTCGGACTGGGGGACATTCCGGTTCTAAATCTGCAAGATAAAGACGTCAATTTGTATAAACAAGGCGGTTTTATCAAAATGGCGGGGCAAGATCAATCCGGGCTAGCTCGCGTTTATGCGGGCGGGCAATTCCTTGGGATTGGCGACCTTTTGGGCGACTTGTTAAAGCCGAAACGAACTCTTAACTAAAAGGTGAAAACAATGTCCGTTGCAAAGACAAAAAATATAGAACTGATAAACGAATTCAAGATATCCGATGTCGACAATGGCGGTTCCGCGGCTTCCCAGATTGTTATTCTGACCGAACGCATCCGCAACCTGACGGAACATATGAAGGCGAATCACAAAGACAATCATTCGAAGCGGGGCCTGTTACTGATGGTTAACCGTCGTAAAAAATTATTGGCTTATATCAAAAAACGCAATGTGGCCGAATACGAAGATTTAATCAAAAAATTAGGTCTGAGAAAATAAAAACTGAATTCTGCGGACGCCTGATGATGTTTGCAAAATTCAATTTTTTCGAAAAAAACGGTAGTATGCCGTTTTTTTATTTATCTGATTTTCAAATCGCGATATGGAGAATGAATTGCTTCCGGATATTTAATCGGATTGAATTTTTCCAACAGACTCTGTATTTGCATACAGTCGATCCCTTTCATATAGGGCGCATCTTTTACCAATCGGCTATAATCGTTCTCCAGCTTTTCAAGACTGGCTACGTTATTCAAAATTTCATTCTTTCTTTTGTAAAAGCCAAGCATTCCGTTGAATTTTATCATATCTATTTTTTCTGCCGCAATCTTATTAAATCCAACCCGCGCATGCAATTGGTGCAATGCGGCATCCATACCGTTTTGAATTCCGTGATTTGGGACCGCGTACCAGCCTTTGAATATTGTGTAATTTTTCAGCATCGGCAAAAAATCAAAAACAGTCTGCGGTTTTTCACACCCGAACAATTGTCGAATGGAATATCCCACGGCCGGTCGTTCGGACCATGTTCCATCCCTGTGCTGGCGCACAAAGTGACAATCAGGTTCTTTCACACAATTTTTATCCATGTGAAATGCTGCAATAAGATAATGGTCGCCAGCCGTTCGGGGAATTTTGTTGCCTAAACCGAGAAATTGCAGCCCGTTATTCAACATGTTTCTTGTAAAATAACGCTCCATAAATTCAAAAGAAAGTCTTTGGTCGCTCGCTTTGGACAAAGCTGTTGTGCCCCCGACAAAGCAAGATTGCCAAAAAAATATATAATGCAGCAGATCCCCGGTTGCCCAACTGCAACAGTTCGAATTTTGCGTTATCGACGTTATGTTTCCATATTCAATGCATGCGGAAATTCCGCCGTC
>JAIRLB010000073.1 GCA_031259745.1 Rickettsiales bacterium
CAAGTTGATTCTTCATGGAATTACTCCTCATAAAAGAAACATTAAAGTGTACCGGTTTTATTTGTGCAATACCTGTACCAGTTTTATCGTGCGAACACATTTTTTACTTTACTCTTGCCAAAATATGCTATGATGTTAATAATGGCAAGCATATGCAAAAGAAAGAAGAGATAAATCCGTGCGAATAGGCACGTCGTGCGGAGCGTCGTTGGCGACAAGCAGACGCGATCGCAAGGATACATTGAATTTCTTGGAAAGATGCTAGAATAAAAGGAAAGAAAAAATGAAACGTTCAGATATCATAAGAACATTGCAGGTTCAATTCAAGCGCATGCGCCCGAATGACGCGGCCGCCATACTGGATTCGGTCTCAGACCAGCTGATAGAATCCGTATCGGCCGGCGACAGAATCGAAATCAGGGGGTTCGGCACATTCCAGCCGCGCAGTCGCGCGACAAAATTGGGCTATAACCCATGCACGGGCAAACCCATGCATCTGGAAGCAGGAAGAACCATCCTGTTCAAACCCAGCCGCGAATTAATAAAACGAATGAATGGATAAAGAATGTTGTTTGGCAAAAAAGCTGGTATCAAGAACATCGATCGCGACCGATATGAGCGCGTCCGCCGCCTGATGTGGATAAAGTGCGAGTCCTGCGGCCGCTTGGTTTATTACAAGGATTACAAAAACAACAATTACATATGCCCGCGGTGCAATCATTCCTTTATCATGACGCCAAAACAGCGATTCGATCTGCTGTTTGACAGCAACAACTGGACTAAAATTCTATTGCCGACAACATCTGACGACCCGCTGAATTTCGTCGATCGCGTTTCATACAAGGAAAGATTGGAAGAGGCGCGCGCCGACACGGGCTATAATGATGCCGTCGCGGTCGCGGACGGCGTTATCGGCGGAATTCCGGCGACCATCTGTATTTTGAACGGCGATTTTATGATGGGATCCATGGGGCGCGCCGCGGGGGACGGCATCATTGCCGGAATGGAGCATGCGATCGAATTAAAGCAGCCGCTTGTCATGGTCACTTGCAGCGGCGGCGCGCGCATGCAGGAAAATGTTTTGGCGCTGATGCAGATGGCGCGCACGACCGTTGCCGTCAATAAACTGCATACAAACGGAATTCCCTATATAGTCCTGCTGACGGATCCGACGTTCGGCGGCGTCACGGCGTCCTTTGCGATGCTGGGCGACATCCATATCGCCGAGGCCGGCGCCCGCATCGGTTTTGCGGGCCGGCGCGTCATCGAACAGAATATTCGCGAAAAATTGCCGTCTAATTTTCAGACAGCGGATTATCTGTACGAACATGGAATGGCGGACATGGTGGTTCCGCGTATCGAGTTGAAATCCAGGTTGGAAAAAATCCTGGCCGTTCTGACCAAGCAAAGCAAAAAGCCAAAGTCCATTTCTGTCGTGACCCCTCATGCCGATTCGGTAAAGAAAATTCGCGGCATAGGCGAAACGCCCGCATACGACAAGGTCTTGCTTGCGCGCCATGAAAATCGTCCGCACTTTTTGGATTATATACAGGGAATAGTCAGCGACTGGACGTACTTGGCCGGCGACCGATTATATGCCGAAGACCCAGCAATGTGCAGCGGTATTGGCTTTTGGCGGGGAATTCCGGCCGTAATCATCGGTCAGGAGCAGGGCCGTACTATCGAAAGCCGCCAAAAGCATCGTTTTGGCATGGCAAATCCGGACGGTTACCGCAAGGCGCAGCGCATGATGCGTTTGGCGGAAAAGTTCCAGTTGCCGTTGATTTCTTTGTTTGATACCGCCGGCGCCTTTGCGGGGCGCGAAGGGGAAGAGCGCGGCCAGTCCCAGGCCGTCGCGGCCTCTATCGCCACCGGGCTGGATATTAAAATCCCTTATGTCGCTGTCAACGTGGGTCAGGGCGGTTCCGGAGGCGCGATTGCAATCGGCACGGGCGACCGCGTGCTGATGCTGGAAAATGCGATTTATTCCGTAATCGCTCCTGAATCTTGCGCAAGTATTTTGTGGAAAGATAACAAATACAAGGCAACCGCGGCAACGGCAATGAAATTGACAGCGCGCGATATGGCAAATCTGAATGTGGTTGACAAAATTATAGAAGAACCGGCAGGCGGCGCCCATCTGGATTGGCAAACTACGATGGAAATGCTGTCCGTCGCCGTTGCGGATTCTATTCAGGAATTGCAGAAAATACCCGTATCTGAACTGCCCGCCAGACGCGCGGCAAAGTTCATAGCCATGACGCGGGATGTCGAAATTTTTCAGCCCGAGCATAAGACCGGCGAATAATATATTCAAACGGCCTCAGGTTTCGACATTCAATCTGATTTGCTTAAAAATCCTGTCCAGAATTGCGCGCTGCGCGGGCGTTACATCCTGATAATGTATCGGCATCAGATTTTCTTTGGTCTTGATTCTGAAAATTCCGTCGCCAATATGTTTCTGACGGATTTTCCAAATACCCCCGCAATTATTTTCAACAATCAGCAGATCAATGCCCTCATATCCGAATTTTTTTCTCAGACCGGCGATGTTCCCGCACATTGATTTCCATCCACCCCTAATAGTTAAAAAACAAGGTTTATCAACGGCCATTAGCGGTTTCGCTTTGTGGGGATACACCGCTAATGGCTTTGCACACAGACGAATAAGCTTTCTCAAAACAAGTCTTTCAGACGTACGGATTTGATTTGTGCAGCCCATGTTCGGAAATCTGTGTGCTATGACATATCAGAATTCCAACTTGCATTTGATAAAGGCTTTATATATAATAACCCGGCAAAGTCGCCATGCAAAAACGGAGCGTTGGCAGAGTGGTAATGCAGCAGATTGCTAATCTGTGACCGTAGTAATGCGGTCCATAGGTTCGAGTCCTATACGCTCCGCCAAAATATGTTCAAATATGCTCATAATTGCGGAGCACCTGTGAGATAAAGGTTTTCGCAAATAAAAACGGCGCAGAATAGCGTCTTTTTTTTAATTTCAGTTTGGCAGTTTTTCTGCCATTTTTGCTCCTTTATCCTAAAATTGAGCAAAGCGCCTGTGCCCATACGATGGGCGCAGGTTTTTATTTGATAAGAAAAATATGAAAAAGGCAAATCTTTATAAAAAGGGGGTGAAAAACAAGCATTCCCCCGCCCGCGCTAAAAAGCTGGGATCAATCGGCGGCAAAGCCCGTCAAGAACAAAAGCCTGGCGCGGAAGTCGAGATAGAATACTGGACGCCTTTTGCGGTGGCGATAGTCGACCAAAATCAAGTCCCGCTTTCGTATCTGGCGAACGGCGATGTTTTTACAGCCAATACCGAATATGCGATACCTGATTCAGGCAATATAAATGTTGTATATTCTGCTGAAACATTCGGGTCTATCCCAGCCGATCCGAATTCTATAAATATTATTCTTGACCAAATAAATGGTTTAGAATCTGTTAATAATCCATCTGGCGGCAATATCGGCCGCGATGTTGAAAGCGACGCGGAATTTCGCGCCAGGATAAAGATTTCGCAAAACCTGAACGCCAACACCATTATAAAAAGCATGAAGTCGTCGCTTGAAAATCTGACAGGCGTAAAATCGTGCTATCTTTATGATAATTACGAAAATGAAGCGGTTTTAGTCGATTCTTTGAATGTTCCCCCGCATTCTATTCTGGCTGTCGTGGACGGCGGGGACGATAATCAAGTCGCGCAGGTTATATTTGATAAAAAGACCATCGGCACAGGATATTGCGACGATGATACTGTTGTGCAGCCAACCATAGTTGAAGTGATAGAGCCTGAATTTGGCAATTCTTATAATGTATCTTTTTATCGGCCAATAAGTCAGGATATAGATATTTCCATAACAGTTTACAAAAACGATTATCCTGGCGACAATCTTTCCGCCGATATAACAGACGCGATAATGAATTGGTACAACGGCGCGAATCCGCAGGTAAGCGGCGTCAGGATAGGAACTGATATATCGCCGTTTGAAATTTCGGCGGCAGTATCAAGCGAATTGCCGGAAATATTCATATCGTCCGTAAAAATCGCATTGCACGACGGAACCTTGTCCAGCGACACTATAAGTTTCGGAGCGGTTCATAAAGCGGCTGTAAAAACGGAAAACATAGCAATAGAGATTTTATAAGATGAAAACGCCAGCTATAAGCTTTGATTTTGACGAAAGCCCTGTGATTTTATGGCAGTATCTGAAAGCTAAGAATTTACAGAAAATCGTCAGCAATGAAAAAGATTTTTATGATGTGAATGTTAAGGGGATTGTTGAATATCTGAGGAAATCTTTGGTTAATATAGAAACCGCCGACGCAAACGGATTGAATTTATGGGGCAAGATTTTAAGCATTCCGCGCCCATCTTATGTTGATTCCGACGGCATCGCGCGGGTATTTGACGACAATCAATATAAATTATTGCTGCGGGCAAAATTGGCATTGAACGGATTTATAGGAAGCGTCCCCAGTCTTGCGAAGATATTCAAGCTGCTGTTTCCTGATTATTATATAAAAATTTATGACAATTTGAATATGACGGCGACAATATCGTTCATTGACGCGCAGATTCCGCCAGAAGTGCGCGTTGTTTTGAATTACGAGGATTTTCCGCCCAGGCCCAGCGGCGTGAAATACATAATATTTTTCGTATCAGAATTTACCGATATCTTCGGATTTGAAGATATGTCGGAAATATCCGGCTTTGACCAAGGAACATTTTTAAGTTAAAAGGAGCAAAAAATGCAAACTAAACCAGAATATCCTTTTGTGCCGCAACCAGTTGCAACGCAAGGCGAAGCGGCGGTTATACCGAACGATCCGACAGGCACAAATAGGGCCAGCTTTGCCGAGGGTTTCCCAGAAATCACAAGCAAGCCCATAGCGCAGGGCGGATTGCCGCCAAACCGGCTTGACTTTAATGGGTTGTATCAGATGACAAGCGGTATTGGTTATGCAATTCAAACAGGCAGCACGCCGACATTTTCACAATCTGTATCGGACGCTATCGGCGGATATCCCAAGGGCGCGGTGTTATGGTATTTTTTACCCAACGGCTTAATTAAAATTTTATCTTCTTTAACAGAAAATAATACAAAGAATTTTATTAATGACCCCTCGTTTATAGATGGCGTTAATTGGCAGGAATTGACTTCGCAATTTATCGAAGCAGATTCGGTTTCGGAAGCCCAAACACTCAGCGCGGCAGACCCGTTTAATTTCTACTACGTTTCAGATTAAAAAGGAATAAAGATATGTCTATCTTTAAGAACGGCGCTAATATTTTATACATGCGCCGTGGCAATCATGCTATTAAAAGCATATACAGAAGCGGTGTGCAGATTTTTTTAAACAACGTAGCTGAGTATAATGCGGGTGATACAATAATAAATAAAAGTCTTCTTTTTCAAGGATTTTCATATCTGCCCACACAATATTTTCAAGATGGAATTTATAGAATAATAATAGCTGGTGGCGGCGCCAGTATGGTGGGGGGCACTATTTTTACAACTGAGGTTGAGATTCGCGAAATATTTAAAATAATGGCATATATAGGTAGTGAGGGTGGCGATTATGTTACTAGCACAAATCCCTATTCTGGTAGCGGCAAGGCTAATTCTAATCCCAGCTCGGCAGGAAGTTCTGACGGTGATTTCGGGGGAGCGGGCGGTACAGGTCATGATAGCGGTGTTGGAAAAGGCAGCGGCGGCGGCAATGCGCTTGGGAATGCCGCGAACGTTATAGCTGGCAGCTACGATACCAATGGCGGCGCGGGCAGCACTTGCAGATTTTTAAGAATAAATGACGCGTTTTTAGTAAGCAATCCATTGAAAAGCTTTCAAATTGGCGGTTGCGGCGGAAGGTCTTATAGAACTTATATATTAGGCGGCGGCGGCGGCGCCAATGGGGGGGGCGCCGGAGGGAGCGGGTATGAAACCGACCCTTATGTTGGCGGGTCTGGCACTGGCGGCGGCGGCGGCGCAAGATACGCCAACGGTCAAGGAATTGGCGCGGGCAAAGCGAATGGGCGCGGTGGCGCGGCATATTTCGACGGCGAAAATTGGCATGACGTTTTTGATCAGACTACGCAAGGGGCAAGTGGGTCTTCTGGACTTTTGAAAATAGAATTTTTATCACCATTAACAGATTAAAGGACAAGGCATGGAAAAAAACCAAATAATTTTGGTAAGGGGCGATTCACAGACAAATGAATTCGTGCCTCAAAATTTGTCTATCAAAGTCATGGGAGTTGATACGACAGATGCCGTATGCGAGCTAAAAATAGGCAATACAATAAAAACCGCCGGCGCCGTTGAAGATGTGTTTATATTTACAATAGAAGCGGCGGATATCGCTAATAT
>JAIRLB010000017.1 GCA_031259745.1 Rickettsiales bacterium
AGAGATCTAACTTTTCATAGATAATAAAAATTGTTTTCACTTCTAGGCATGACCCTTAAAAACTCTTTTGTTTTTATAAAAAGGCCGCAATTGTACGGATTCAACGCGGTGTTTCACACGCTGTTTGTTTATGAGCTTTGTTAAGGCCCCGAACCCAAATCCCTTTGGATTCGCATTTATTATACTTAAACTTGCACAAATTTGCAAATGGTTTATAATTCTTGGCATGGAAAAGATTCTAAACAGCATTGATGAGACAAGGGCCTTTGCGCACGGATTTGCAAAAACTCTGCGCGTGCCGCAAACCGTGGCGTTGCACGGGGATTTGGGTGTTGGGAAATCCGAAATCGCCCGCACGGTGATTCAGACATTGTGCGGCGAGGACACGGTCGTCCCAAGCCCGACTTTTACACTGGTGCAGTCTTATGAATTAAGAAATCAGAAATCAGAATCAAAGGTAGTGAAGCAAATCAGAAATATTTCTCACTTTGACTTATATCGCGTCCAAGATGTTTCCGAACTAGAAGAGATCGGCTTAGCGCATGCCATGGAAAATGACATCACATTAATTGAATGGCCAGAAATCGTCGGGGCCAAATTACCGTCAAATACGATTCATATTTACATAACAGAACACAAAAACGGCCGCAAAATCGCAATAGAATAAAAATATAAGTGCATAATTCCCTTCACTTGCGAAATGATAAATAATTTCTTATTTACAAATCAGAATTCGGAACGTATGCGCAATCTTCTGTGAAATTATAATTTCCGGTGTCGTCACTGAAAGTGTATAAATTGCTCATATTGCAGCTGGTTTCAGATGTATTGTTTCCCGGTGCACTTGATCCGCATCTGAGTATGCCGCCACTATCGGTCAAACATGGGCATTTTTTACATCCTTCTGAATCATTTGCCGGATTTCCATAATATCCGTTATCGCATATGTAATAAGTATTGCCGCCATATCCCACGCAAGAACAATTAGCTTCATACTCGCAGATTTTTGCAGTTTTGCATGTCAAGATATTATTTGAATTAGCTGTCTCCTCGCAGCTGTCAGTTGCGGAACTGCATGTAACAGTGGAACATGAGCCGACGCAAGAGGAGAGACAATCTCCGCATTTTGATTTGCAAGAAAATAAATTACAGCCATTATTTGATAATATGCATCCATCTTCAAAAAATGCTGCGCAGTTGCAATTACAATCTATTGAATCTGCGTGGCAGACAGAGTGAATAATACATACAAATATTGTTATAAAAGTTAGAATTTTGTTCATCGTTCATCACCCCCTTTGAGTTCAAGGAAAACCGCCGGAATAATGGCGGTCGGGGAGTTTAGAACAATCATGTTAAGAAATGACCCCGCCAGCTTTCAGGTTTCCCCTTTTGTATAACTAGCGGCTCCCCAACCTTGTGGGTGGGGATGCATAATAAAAGAAGCGCATCCGCGCCAATTATTATGCGGATTCAGCACGCAAATCATCGTGCCGTCTTAACATGGGCTGTTCTAAGGCCCCAAACCCATATCCCTATGGATTCGCAAATAAAAGTACTAAAAAATTTATGAAAAAGCAAGTTTATATGTAACCAGCGCAATAGGCGGGGCGAATCGTAAATCATAAGTCAAAAATCGCATTGTTCCCAGCGCAGCAGGGACCGCACGGCCAATGGAAAATCTGCGCTGCGCGCCAGATAAGAACCGCTGACCAGATAATCCGCGCCCGCCCGCCAGCAAGCCTGCGCTGTATCCGGATTAATTCCGCCGTCAACGGATATCTTGAATTTCAGTCCGTATTTCTTGCGCGTATTCGCCAAGACGGAAATCTTATGAATGGCGCCGTCTTCGAATTCTTGTCCCCCGGCGCCGGGCTTTACCGACATTATCAGAACGTCATCAATCTCTTTTATAACCGGTTTCAGAATATCGACCGAGCTATCAGGATTCAACGCGATTCCGCTGCGCTTGCCCATATCCCTTATCTTTCGCAAAGCCGCGCGGACCCCGGCTGTATTGGTCGACACAATAATTGTATCCGCGCCCGCATTCGCTGTGGCCGCGGCCCAAACAGCCGGACTTTCCGTCATCAGGTGAACATGCAGGTGGGCGGCCGTGTGTTCACGTATGAATTTTAACTCGTCCATTCCGCCGGCAATTCTGTCCACAAAGAAACCGTCCATAACATCGACGTGAATCATTGAAATATTGCCGGATTTGAATAAATCGTAAGTTGCCGGCGATTTCATATTGAATGCCAGCGTGCTTGGTAATATAGGGGTAAATTTTGCCGTCTTCTTTTTCCTGCGCTTAAAAGCAGACGCGATTCCGGAAACAATAGTCTTCCATTTTTCGCGCTTGTCCAGGTACGCCTTGACACGCGGCGCCTGCTGATTCCAGATATATTCGGACAATGCGTTTACGGCGGCGTCCGCCCCCAGGTTTTTGACGGGGATGTTGAACGTGTTTTCCAATAATTCCCCGATACCGGAAATGCCGCTGCCGCCGCCGGACAGGAATATATGTGACGGGTTGTATTTCGCCAGCGAACCGTCCAGCGATTCCTTGGCAGCCGCGATAATGTTCAGCAATATCGGCAGCAGTATATCATTCACATCCGCGCGTGAAAAATCATATGACGCGTCCGCCGGAGTAAATCTATCCATTTCATTTGCCGAAACAGATGCGGCAGCATGTTTGATTCGCTGGGCGTCAACCGGGCCGATATTTAATTTGTCGCTGATCGCGCTGGTAATGAACGACTGTCCCATTTTTATCTTGTCAAAAAATACGGGGCCGCGGCCCGTCCAAATGGAAAGACTGGTGAATTCCGCGCCCAAGTCTATAAACAAAGCCGTTTGTTTTTTGTTGCGAAACACGGCGTCCAGCAAGAACGACGGGTCTTTCGTGCAGTCGGCTTGGATATGAGCGCGGCGCAGAAACGCCAATATCTCATTCAGTCTTTCCTTTTCATGGAAAATGACCCCGAATACTGAAATCATCTGGCGGTCGATATATCCGACAGGCGTCAGCAGGTTGCGAGCGCAAATCGTGTCATATCGCAGCGGAACAACATGCATTGGATAAAAGCCTTTGCTTGGTTTTATCTGTGCAATTTGATGCTGGATATCGGCGGATGTGATTTTATGCTCGCCCGACCACAGAGTGCTTTTGGCGGTCATTTCAAATTCCGATTTTCCAAAATTTCCGGTAATATAGGCGGAATCAAAACGGGATCCTATTTGCTTTTCCAGTTCATCGACCACGGATTTTATCGCAAAGATGGTGTCCATACTTTCCACGCTGTGCATGGCTGATTTGGTAATACGCCCGGAACGCACGCGATGAGCCACGGCGCGCACGACGGCGCTTCCGATGTCAAGGCACAGAAAAGACGAGTCGAACAAATTCATGACCATTACCACCCTCATCCGTCAAGCGAGGTGCTTTCTTGTTATTGTTTCACCAGTATTCTGGCGCTGTCGCGCATGTCCAAAATATTTATCTTTTTGGACAATATCTGATGGTTTTTATCCATAATCATCAGTGCGCTGATGGATGCGATCGGGTCTTGCTCTGGCAGCATGATTGTCGCGCTGCCGGTTGTGTGAATGTTCCAGCGGCGATTCTCGATCCATTCCAAATAATCTAAATGCGGTGCAAGATTATGGGCGGTTTTTGCAATGCCAATGATATCCGTCGGCAAAGCCCCGCGAAAAACGACCGTATTTTCAGGCCTGTGATCAATCGGACGTTTAATTATCGTGCCATCTGCCGACAACGGATAAAAATGCTTACCATCCGTCCATAATGCGACGGCTTTGTGCAGTTTAACCTTTATCGCCAGACTACCGTTCGGCAGACGGCGCACAGCCGATGTCTTTACATCCGGGACGGCTTCGATGCGGGCATTAATATCGTCAAGATTGACGGAATAAGTCCTTGTTCCTGGGGAAATACTGGCCGCCGCCGCAATAAAAGACAGATTTTGTCCGCTGAAATCTGAAGAAATTGATATGGATTTAATTGTAGCCGCTGAACCGTGGCCCAAAGAGATCATAATAATGCGCACTGCAAAATACACCGCCAAAACAATTGCGGCGACAAAACATAACCAAAACCATAAAGATTTTCTCATGTATGGAATTATACCATAAATTCGCGAATTGCGCAAATTGTGCGATTTTTAGCTGGCGCGCAGCAAATAGCCGCGTCTGAACATGCACTTGCGGTATGCGCCGACCGATTTTGAACTGGAATTGGATGGAATCGACATCAAAGCACGCTGGCCGATGTCTGTGAATTCGTTTGATTGGAATGTGACCCACAGCCCGTCCCAATCGGGCATCATAGCGCTTTGGTTAGGCGCGATCAGCTTTGCAATACGAGAGCGAGGCATGTGGGCGGGTTTAGTAACACCCAGGCAGTTCTTGTGGTCACGAACAAATTGTTCCGTGGTTACAGCCTCGTTTTCCCAATTAAGAATGGTAGCGTCGTCAATGCTGCCGCTATTTGGCGACGAACAGGCGGCCAATGCAGCTAACAGCAAGCAATTAATGATGAACAATGTAAGTTTCATGTTTTTATTATAATTTATTTGCTTTATTGTGGCAATAGCTTTTATAATCACAGAAAAGGGATAGAGGGATATGTCGAACAGTGTGGATAATTTTATAAGGCTTGCCAACTTTTATAATCAGATGACGACAATAATGTCGGCAATCTGCGTTCAAAAGGGCGGCATTGCCATAGAAAACTATGTTGGGCGTTTTTTTGCCGCGGACATATTGGAATTCATCGCAGGCTATGCCGCCAGGATAGAGCGCGAAAAAATGCCTGTCAGTCCGGATGTCGCCACCGCGATCGCGAGGTTCGGGCAGGAATTTGAAAAGGTGAAAAATTTGACCACGCCGACACAGAAGCCTATTCATGAAATGACTTTGGAAGAATTTGAAAAGGTCATGAATATTTAAGTCAATGAACAATTGGCAATGAACAGTGAACAAAATGTTCGATGGGATATTGGAATTGTTCCAAAAAGTTTAGGTGAAAACATGAAACTATTAAAATCAATGTTTATTATTCATTGTTCATTGTTCATTGCCTGTGGCTGCCAATTCCAACAACGCCTGGATTTACAGGAATATGATACGGTCCAGGTCGTCAATAATCTGGTCATTGACGAAAATTCCGTCCCTATCTTTCCGAAAAAAGCCGCGCTGACGACCGATACTGTGCGCCGATTTTCCATTGATCTGCCGAAACGTTGCAGGGTGGATTGGAACAATCAGAACGTATTGTCCGTAATACCCGAGGAAAAGGTTGAAATTGTGCGCCTGGACGTGGGCGATCCGTTGCCGTCGTTTAATGTCTCAGATTATGAATTTACAAAGCTGACAGTCAAAGAAACCTTGGAAAAGCTGCTGGATGGCGCCGATATAGAGGTTGTCGAAGATGAGGACCTGTCGGAAAAGGTTACTGGATCCATTCAATCCGGCTCGCTGACCGACACCGTTGAGCTAATTGCCAAAATGGGCCGCGCCTATTATTCGTACGATGACGACTCCAAGGAAATTCACTTGGCGCACCGCGCGAAATGGCTTATGAAGATGCCCCGGGATGAAAACATAATTATGGCGCTGCTGGATGCGATGCACGGCGCCGATATGCGCAATCTGCTGGTCGACTGGGAAGACAAGACGGTTACTTTTGAAGGAAATTATCAGACAGAGCGCGAAGTTGCGCGGATTGTATCCGATGTCGGCTCCAAGAAATATATGATCGCGTGGGATATAGACGTGTACCGCGTCTATCCGCGCACGGACAATCCAATTATCTGGATGAACATATTGCCGGCTTTCGGCGATAAGAATGTAAAAATGTCAATTCCGGGAGTCGTAGGACGTGCACTGGTTGCAAGTCCTGAGATAAATACCAAGACATTGCAGGAATTCCTGTCACAACAGGGAAATGTTGTTTTGATTTCTCAGGGCACCTTTGTTATTCCGAATGGATGGCAGTCCAGATTCGACATAGGTCAGTGCGGCAAAGAGGAAAGGCTGGAAACCGATCTGACCATCGGCGCGACTGGAAAATACGGCGATTATGCCGGACGCAAGAAAATTGATTCCAAGATTGTCCTGCGCACTAATGCCGGCGAGCTGACATCGTTTAAAATCCCGAGCAGCCCCGGCGACAATTATGTCATCATAGGCATTCCAACTCATTCGTTTGTGACCGAACCAGAAACGCTGATCAATCCATTTGCGGAACTGGTCGTATTCATGTCCCCGCGCGTTATTTCAATTGTGGACGCCGGAACTCCTGCTTCGGAGATGACGCCACTGTATGGCGACGTGCTACGCGAGTATTTGGAGGAGTAAAATGTACCCAACAACCGGAAATATTTACAAACGCCGCAGTGTGCGTTCTTTCAAAAGGACCCCGATTTTGGACGATGATTTAAAGTTTATTTTATCAAGCGGGCTTTCCGCGCCCAGTGGCGAAGGAATTCATCCTCTGGAAATGATTGTTATAAAATCAGACGAAGCCAAGGCGAAGATAAAATCATTCTATGAATGGGCGGAATTTTGCGTGCAATCGCCCGTGTCGGTTTTGGTTTGTTATGATAAAGATAAAATTCCGGCAGAATACGACAGTTGCGAAGATTTGGGAAAACTAGACGCCGCCGCCGCTATACAGAACATGTTGTTGCGCGCAACCGATTTGGGCATTGCCAGCTGCTGGACTCATGCGCTAGAAAATGCCGCGAACTACCGCGATTTATGCAAATTGCCGGAAAATATAGTTCCGGTCGCATTGATTGTACTTGGATATTCCGACATTCCGTTCGAATCCCGCGATGGGTTCGACGTGGCGAAAATCCACAACGAAATATGGTAAAGGAAAATCATGTTCACAAAACTTGAAAGAAAAGTCGCGTTCCGCTATTTGCGCGCGAAACGCAAAGAAGGATTCGTATCTGTTATCTCTTGGGTGTCTTTGTTGGGAATTATGCTGGGCGTTGCGACGCTGATTGTTGTGATGTCCGTTATGGGCGGATTTCACGACACTTTGCTGTCGCGCATTATCGGAATGAATGGGCATGTCGTTGTTTATCACCAGGATGGCGCTGTTCAGGATTATGATTTCCTAATTGACAAAATGAGACAGAACAAAGTTGTTGCGGCACATGCTGCCGATATTGTTCCCATCGCAGAAGGACAGGTGATGGTGTCCGCCAATGGGAACAACTCGGGCGCGATGGTGCGCGGCATTCGAATGTCCGATTTGCAGGCCAAGACCGCCACAGGGACGAAAATCTACGGCAGGAATCTGGATTCGATCAAAGACGGCGAGCTGGTCATTGGGAATTCCTTATCTCGTTCTTTGCACGTAACGATGGGTGACAAAGTTTCGCTGGTGTCCGCTAACGGCGGAACGCCGACCGCATTTGGCACGATGCCGCGAATTATGTCTTATCCTGTCATGTCTTCGTTCTTTATGGGCATGTACGAGTATGATTCCGGGTATGTGTTCATGCCTCTGACCACCGCCCAGAAATACTTGAACATAGGCGACAGCGTCACGCATATCGACTTGTTCCTGCGGGACCCCGAAAAGACGGTGACTGTCCGCGAATCGTTGTCCGCTTTGCTGCCGTCCGGATTTATTGTTCGCGACTGGCGTGATTTGAACCGCGGATTTGTTGGTGCGCTGCAAGTAGAATCAAACGTGATGTTTCTGATTCTGATGCTTATCGTTATCGTCGCGGCGTTCAATATCGTGTCGTCCTTAGTCATGCTAGTCAAAGACAAATACAAAGACATCGCCGTCTTGCGCACATTCGGGGTTCCGCGCCGCTCTATGATGAAGATATTCGTTTTGTCCGGCACCAGCATCGGTGTCATCGGCGCCGCGTTCGGAACGGCGCTGGGCGTGCTTATTGCCACATATATAGAGCCGATAAGAAAGTTCTTCCAATGGGCTACCGGCCGGGATTTATTTCCAGCGGAATTGTATTATTTATCGGAACTGCCGTCAAAATTGATATTTGCAGAGGTTGTCGGAATCGCGCTGGTCGCGGTTGCGCTGGCTTTCTTGGCGACATTGTATCCGGCATGGAAGGCGGCAAATACGGATCCGGTGGAGGTATTGAGAAATGAATAATCAGATAAAAATCGGCGGAATGTATCAGCATTTCAAAGGGATGAAAGTCTGTGTTTTGGGGCTTGCGAAAGATTCGGAAACTATGGATGACGTGGTTGTTTATATTAATTGGCCGACGGAAAGATATGGGTGCGGCCCGCGAAAATGTGGTTTGACCAGATTATCCGCCCGGGCGTGAACCAGCCGCGCTTTGTTGAAGTAAATGAATGATGAAATAATTCATCATCGCCGTTCGGTTCGACTGCATGAATACGATTATTCAATTTCCGGATATTGTTTCATAACAATATGCACCATGACAAGAAATGCATTTTTGGCAAAATCAAAAATGGCGAAATGATTTTGAATAAATTCGGCCGGATAGTTTGCGAATGTTGGAATGATATCCCAAAGCATTTTCCAAACACAAAATTACACGAATAGGTCATAATGCCGAATCACATGCATGGAATTATTGAGATTATAAATTCGGGGGCAATCCACGATTTTGTGGGTGCAAATAATTATTTGCACCCACAAAATCAAGAAGTATTGGATCAATAGTAAAAGGTTTTAAAATAGGAACAACCAAACAAATCGGCAAATCAAT
>JAIRLB010000021.1 GCA_031259745.1 Rickettsiales bacterium
AATCCAAACGTCCGATTAATATGACGTTTTTTCCATTTTCAGAAATCCTTGATTTCCGCGACATTGTTTTCTCTCTATTATGCCTAATCCAAAGGGACGTTTATTTGCGGTAATGACTTTTTTACTTTTTTGCAATTGCGGGATTGCCGCAACTCTACATTATGGTTCATACAGCACCACATTGACCGAGGATAGGAAGACAACGCCATCGCTGAATGTATTGATGGATGGCAAGAGATACTATGGTGCTTTGGGTATAATAACCTCTGGCGGTCAGTCTGGTCTAAATCTATCGTATGATGGAAGCCATTATATACTGGGTGAATATTGTGGTGGCGGGACATATTCATCAAATGACGTATCGCCCTGCACTAATTGTGAAGTTGGGTATTACTGCACCGGCGGAAGCCATCGCGAGGCCTGCGCAGCGGGGATGACGACAGACAACGCAAACTCTGCAAGCATAAATGATTGCGGTCCGAAATCACTATCCATATATCTGGACCCAGATGGGGGCACCCCCATGGGCACAATCATATTAATATACAATACCGGTTGGCAACATTCTAGCAATATCGGCCAATATATATCAGCAATAACGACAAATCGCACAAAAGATGGATATACATGGGGGGGATTTTATTCTGAGAAAAATTGCCAGGGTATAAAAATAATGAACAACGACAGAACTTTGATAATAACCGCGGAAACACTGACATTCACCACCGAGAATACATCCGCTTATGCATGCTGGATCTAGAAATACCGATGCAGCTGTTGCTACGATAGATGACAGCACGGGCACGTGGATCTCCGCCGGCACTTTAAACTCCCGGGATGTTTGTGCGAGCGTTTGCCATATCTCCTGCGCGTCCTATGCCCGGAACAGCTCCGACTTCCGGGCGGCGTTGTTGTCGGGTCTCGGATATTGATTGCCTGCAAGGCATATAAAGGAATAAGCTATTTAATTTTCTTGTCGCGATGTTTATTTGGTCTTTTGTCTTTTTCCTTGATTTCTTCACCTGCGTTGCATATAGAACAAGACGGCATGATGCATTACGGATATCTTAGCGCCGGGCGCATGTCGGGGAAACTGAATCTACAAACCGAGAGTCGTATATACCATCTGGATTCCCCGTCACAAACATGTCTGTCCATAGGCGGAGCTATCGGCAGCGAATGGAAAAGCCCCGATTCCAAGTTCTTGTGTTGCCAGGATGTGAACTGTGGCGTGGAAAATTCTTTTCAAACTGTGAATAATGTGAAATATCTGATCCAGGGATTATGCGGTTCCGCCACAGTAGATTCCCCGCCGCCGCTTGACGGGGGCACAATTTGTAAAAATAGGGTTCAAAACGCAATTTTAATACAAAAAATAATGAACTGTTAAAAAGGAACAGGAAAATTCCCGCTTTGCTCATTGTGATTTTTGAAGTATGGATTTTCCGCCTTTTGGACGCTGATGGTTGTGTCGGCGCCATGGCCGTGCAAAACAATCGTATCGTCGGGAAAATTCATGTTATAAATCCGGCTGATGGAATTCATCAGCGCATTCCGGTCGCTGCCAGGCAGGTCATAACGTCCGACAGAATTTTGGAATAATGTGTCGCCTATGATCAAGACATGCTGTCCGGGGAAATGAAACGCAACTCCGCCTGCCGAATGTCCCGGCGTTTCGATAACGCCCATCAGTATGCCTGGAAAAACCTCTATGACGCCATGCGCCAGATCCAGCGGCTGTTTGTGTTTTTCCGGAATCGGCGGCAGCCCCAACCGCGCCAGCGCCGCATTGCCCCAAGGAATCATAAACAAATCCCTGTGATTCAAATGCCAGGGCGCGTCATATCTTTCAGCCAGCCCAGCGGCCGCCGAAATATGGTCATAATGGCCATGAGTTGAATAAATCGCGCGCAGATTCAGATGGCTGTCGGATAAAAAACGCGCCCAGTCGTCAGCCCTGCCCCACGCGTCAAATATAACGCAGTCATTTCCAAACGACGCCAATATGGAATTGGTGTTTTTCGGCGGCATCTGCATAACTTCGAATTTAACATCAGGCATGTTTTTTACTTTTTTGATTGCAGCAAGAACGAATTTTCATTTATCTCTGCGGTTCACGGCTTTCGGCTCGCGGTTTTCGATTTGGCCTTTTTGCCTAAAACGATTTCTGTGATTTCTTCACCCGTCAGCGTTTCGCGTTTCAGCAATTCCTCGGCCAGCCTTTTGACAGCCGCCTTGTTCTTGACCAGCAGCTTGCGCGCATCCGCATAGGCGGCCTCCATCCAGGACTTCACTTCCGCGTCAACTGCCTCGGCCGTTTTTTCAGATGCGTTTTCCAGGGCCGCTTTATTTCCAAAAGGCATAACCTGGTTGATCGCGGCGATGCCGATTTTTGGTGACATGCCGGCAACCGTGATCGCCATGCGCGTCATGCGCGTGGCCGCGGCGATGTCGGATTCCGCGCCCGTCGTGATTTTATCCTTGCCGAAAAAGATTTCCTCGGATGCCCGCCCCGCCAGATACATTGATAAATTCGCGCGCAGTTCTTCCAAGGTAATGGACACCTTGTCATCGATAGGCAGGTGCTGAACCATTCCCAGCGATTTGCCGCGCGGGATAATCGTCGCCTTGTGTATAGGGTCGATGACATCCCTGTACATAACGCCGACAAAGGCATGGCCGGCCTCGTGATAAGCCGTCAGCTTTATATCCTGGGGACGCATCTTTCGGATTTTCTTCGGCCCCATCAGGACTTTGTCGCGCGCTTCCTCCACGTCCGCCTGGTCGACTTCTTTTCTGCCGTTGCGAACGGCCAACAGCGCCGATTCATTCAGCAGATTTTCCAAATCGGCCCCGGAAAAGCCGGTCGTGCCGCGCGCGACATCCTGCATATTGACATTCTTGGATATCTTTATTTTCCTGGCGTACAAATCCAGGATTTCGCGACGGCCGGCTAAGTCCGGCAATTCGATATAAACCTGCCTGTCGAAACGCCCCGGGCGCAGCAGCGCCGGATCCAGCATATCTGATCTGTTTGTCGCGCCGACGACGATGATGCCCGTTTCATTTGAGAACCCGTCCATTTCTATCAGCAGCTGATTCAATGTCTGCTCGCGGTCTTGGTCGTTGAAAGAGTGCTGGCTGCGGTGCTGGCCGATCGCATCGATTTCATCGATGAACAAAATCGCCGGCGCGTGACGTTTTGCCATCTCAAAAATCTCTTTTATCTTGGCGACGCCCAGGCCCACGATAATGCCGGAAAAATCGCTGCCTGATGTCGCAAAAAATGGCACGTTCGCCTCGCCGGCAATTGCGCGCGCCAGCAGGGTTTTGCCTGTTCCGGGCTCGCCGGACAACAGGATGCCGCGCGGAACGCGCGCGCCGACTTCTTTGAACTGTTCTTTGTTTTTCAGAAAGTTCACAATTTCTTGCAATTCTTGTTTTTCGGAATCTATGCCGGCAATATCCTTGAACGTTGTCTTGGTCTTGCCGGTTGTGATCTTGGTCGGATTTTGACCCATCAGGCCGCGGCCGATTCCGCCCATGGCTCCGCCCTTTAATCCGCGGAAAATCCACCAAATAAACAATACGCCCATCAAAATCGGAATCCAAGTCCCCAAATAATCCACCCAGGCTTTTGAGTTGTCAATCGTGATGCTGGCGCCGGCCGCAGATAAATCCGCCAATAATTTCGGGTCGTATGCGATTGTAGAATTATATTTTGTGCCGTCCTGTAAAATGCCGGTTGCCTGGTTTTCGTGAATATTCATTGTCTTTATATCAGACTTGCGCCGCAGAATGTCCGAAAAAGAAAGGGTCACAGGTTTTATAATCTCTGCGATTTCGCCGTCCGGCAAGATTCGCGCTTCATTGTCATGCATAATCGCGCGCGCAACCATTCCCGCGAACAGCAGGATGAAAATTATTAAAAATACTGACGAGCCGCCGATGCCGAAAGATTTTTTCTTTTTATCTTTATTGTTCATTTCTGACTTTCCTTTTTCTCTTTCCCCATGTTTCTATTTTCGCTTTCCAAAACTTGCCGAAGAGCCTTCGGGAACAATCAGAATATCATCCCCCAACCGACGCAGCGTACAGCGCCCCAGCGTGAATTTGCAATTATTCAGCAAACCATCCAGTGCCTTTTCAAGCGAATTCAACCGTGGATTATAACTATTCTCTCCGACATTTTGGATAATTGTTCCGAGCAATCTTAACCTAATATCCGGCGGCTCGTCAAATAGAAAAGATTCATTGAAACGCGCGTAATCTTTTT
Source organism: Rickettsiales bacterium (assembly GCA_031259745.1). Classification (GTDB taxonomy): domain Bacteria; phylum Pseudomonadota; class Alphaproteobacteria; order Rs-D84; family Rs-D84; genus JAIRLB01. The sequence goes on from JAIRLB010000021.1 coordinate 4,277, forward strand.
CCAGAACGCCAGCCGCGCGGGATGCGACATATTCATCCAAAGCCTGACGGGTTCTGGATAAATTCCGAATCGCCAATAAAATGCGGCTGTCTGAAATCCCCATTTCATCATTCAGCAGACGCCTGTTTTTGCGAATGCGCACGCGGGTGTATCTTTCATCGTCATTCATTTCATCTGAAAAGTATCCGATATTGTTCCGATTGCAATATTCCGCCAGCTCGCTTCGAAACACGGTCAGCAGCGGCCGGGCGATAATTATCCCGTCGCGCGTCGATTCCGCCCGCATCGCGGCCAGGCCATACACGCCGCTGCCGCGCCCCAAATTCATTAGAAATGTTTCAATCTGATCATCCGCCTGATGCGCTGTGACCAAAATATCGATTCCTTGGGCGCGGCAATAATCGGTCATCAATTTATAACGCGCATCGCGCGCGGCCGACTCCAGCCCAGACGCCGGCTTGGGCCCCGTCCAATGAAAGACGGCGCACGGAACGCCCAGCCCGGCGGAAATCCGGCGGACATATTCTTCCTCGGCTTTTGCCGCCGCGCGCAGCCCGTGATTGACATGCAATGCGATCAAATCAAAATTCAGCCTTGCCAGCCAATGCAGCAAAGTTACGGAATCAACGCCGCCGCTGACTGCAACGGCAATTTTCCGCCCAGAGTATTTTTTCATAAAATTGACAAAATTTTTACTAATCATGAATCTATTTTATGATATAATCCATGAAAATAAAGGAAAAAATAATGATAAAATCGGTTGCGGTATACTGCGGGCATCAACCTGGAACAAATCCTGAATATATGCGCGATGCCGCAAAATTGGGCCAACTGCTGGCGAAAAATAAAATCAAATTGGTCTTTGGCGGCGGGGATGTGGGGCTGATGGGCGCGGTCGCGACTGCGGCTGTAAACAATGGGGGCGCGGTCGCGGGCGTTTCCACGCCTCATGTGGTGGCGCTGCAAGAGCCCGCTCACAAGGGTGTAGACGTTGAAATCGTCAGCGGGGTCAATGAAAGAAAACAAAAAATGTTCGAATTGTCCGACGCTTTCTGCATACTGCCAGGCGGAATCGGAACGCTGAACGAATTGACGGACGTCATGACCATGCAGCAAATCAAGGAAGCGGCAAAGCCGATTTTTTTTCTGAACACCGGCAAGTATTGGAATATTTTCGGCCGCGTTCTGGTTCATATGCAGAATGCCGGATTTATCGCCGATATGAAAGACTATGACATCACGGTGGCCGACACGCCGGAAACGCTGATTCAGGAACTGAAAAAGTAAGCTTCCGTCGATTATTTTGATCTATGGATTTTATTGGTGCCGGGCAAATTTTGCGGAATGATCCGTTGTTTAATGATATTCGCCATTTTCTTGATTGTTTCTGGTTCCCTCAATAGTTCCGCTGCAAAACCGCCGGCATAATCTGCGAAATTATCTGATGAAGTATATTTCCCACCGAACATGCCAACTGGCACATCAAAAGTCTTGTTTCCGCTGCCGCGATTTTTAACATTTCTGCAAATCACAATATAATTGCGGCAATTAAAGACCCCGTTATCATCAACAAAATACTTGCGCTCAACAAAATTGTTCAAATAGGCATCTTCGCGATCACTTATATGACCGGTTGGCAAGCAAAGAATCATTTTGATCTCGAAGTCAAATAATATTTTGGTCCAATGCATGCTACCGAAATCCGAAGCTATGGTACCATCCTGCGAGCAAATGCTCCATTTTATGTTTTTATTAAAATATTTACTGCCACTTAATGTCTTCACGCCATTATCTTTGGTTACACAGATAACTTCATCCGCATCCCATGTCACGCCATTATACATGAATGTATTATCTTTGAGATAAGCTTTGTCGCATTTGATTTTTATATCACCCAAGTATTTAATAACTCCGCCAAGTTCGGAATAAATTTTTTTCAATTTTTCTAATTGCAAGTTTGTAATTTTGTTTGGCAATATTGGTAGTTCTATGATGCTTTTATAATATTCATCCCTAAGAGTTTTTTTAGTTCCTATACCGCGCAAAGTATTAATAATCCTGCCAACGGATAAATAAATTTCGTTCAAATTATATAGCTCGAATGTTGTTATTTCTGCAGATGTAAATTTTGGCATATTTTGATCCCTTTGTCCAATTTGAGCAAATTATCGCACTACTAAATATGTTTGTCAATGTTTTTTGACTGGGGGAGAAAGTTGCATAATTTCTGATTTGTAAAATGAAAAACCTAATCTATAAGAATCCTGCCCCGGCGACTTATCCGTCAAATCCATGGCTAACAAGTGCCGGGGCGGGATAAGAAAAGCTAACCACACGATGATAAAAACAAAATAAAAAAAGAAACTATTGGGGCGCGAAAACCGCAGCCCATAGCTTTCGATTCACGATTCATGCAAACCTATGGTCGGAAATCATAAATACTTTATCTCGGTTGGTTCCTCCGCGAAGCAGTTTAATACGTGATTTCGGAATGCCCAGATAGTCCGACAACTGTTCAACAACGGCCTTGTTCGCCTTGCCGTCGCTGGGGGCGGCCGTTGTCCAAACCTTAGGCAGTTCCACTTTGTTTCGTTTGGCGCTGGTAATGACGCGTATATTATAAATCATGCCGGATCGCCGGCTGCTATCCGCTTTTCCAAGATGAATGGCACCGGTGCCAACAAATGTATATGGAAATGAAACACGCTCTGCACCGGCGCGCCGGTGTTCGCCAGCGTCATGACCTGCTTTTCTATCCCGAATTTTTTTGCGGTCGCGCGCACGGCCGCCCAAAATCCGACCTGGAAATCAGCGGGGGCTTTTTCTATAAAATCATATAAATCCGTGTAATCGCCCTTTGGAATTACCAGAATATGCGTTTTCGCCTTGGGATTCAAATCAGGAAAAGCCACGGCAAAATCATCTTCATAAACCTTGTCGCACGGGATTTCGCCGCGCAATATTTTTGCAAAGACATTGTTATTATCGTAAATCGTATCAACCATTGGCTTAATTCCCTTGCATTGCGCACCTTCTTGATTATCCTGATTGTAATATATAAAATTCTGTTTGTAAAGGGGCTTGAAACCACATAAAAATAAACTATATTTTACGCATAGCAAAAGGAGATGTAAGTATGTTCAAACCACTACATAACTATGTTCTGCTGGAACGTATTGAAGAAGAAAATAAAACCGCGGGGGGAATCATAATTCCCGATGCGGCCAAGGAAAAACCATCCCAAGGGCGGGTTATCGCCGTCGGCGCGGGGGCCTTTGACAACGGCGGACGAATACCTATGACTGTCAAGGCCGGCGATATGGTTCTGTTTGCAAAATGGGCCTCGTCCGCAAACGAAGTCAAAATCGATGGCAAGGAATATTTCCTGCTGAAAGAAACGGATGTCTTGGGCATTATTGAATAAAAGGGGAATAAAATATGGCAAAAAATATTATTTTTGATACAGACAAACTGACCGCCGGCGTCGACAAGCTGGCCAATGCTGTGAAAATCACCATGGGGCCCAAGGGCCGCACGGTCGTTATTGAAAAATCTTACGGCGCGCCCATCGCGACCAAGGACGGCGTTACTGTGGCCAAAGAAGTCTCATTGAAAGATCCGGCTGAAAACATCGGCGCGCGCATGGTGGTTGAAGTTGCAAAAAAGGCCGGGGACAAGGCCGGGGACGGCACGACAACCGCGACGGTGCTGGCCCAGAAACTGATTCACGAGGGACGCCGCGTCATCGCCGCGGGAATGAATCCGATGGATGTGAAGCGCGGAATCGACATCGCGGTCGCGGCTGTTGTCAAAGATATAGACAAGCACGCGCGGCCTGTCAAAGACAGCTCTGAAATCGCGCAGGTTGCGACCATATCCGCGAACAGCGATTCCGATATCGGCGAAAAAATTGCTGGAGCGATGGAACGTGTCGGCAAAGAAGGCGTTATCACAGTAGAAGAAGCCAAGGGATTGGATACCGAAATTGACGTTGTCGAAGGAATGCAATTCGACCAAGGCTTTATGTCGCCGTACTTTGTAACCAACAGCGAAAAAATGCTGGCGGAATTAGAGAATGCGCAGGTCTTGGTATCCGAGAAAAAGATTTCGGGCCTGCAAGCATTGCTGCCGATACTGGAACCGATAGCGCAGCAGGGACGCCCGTTGCTGATCGTCGCCGAAGATGTAGAGTCCGAGGCTTTGGCTACATTGGTACTGAACCGCCTGCGCGGCGGATTGAAAGTATGCGCCGTGAAGGCCCCGGGCTTTGGCGACAGACGCAAGGCCATGCTGCAGGATATCGCCATCGTGACCGGCGCGACTGTTATCAGCGACGACATGGGCATGACGTTTGAAAACATCAGCGCCTCTGTTTTGGGAACGGCCAAAAAAGTCGTTGTCGGCAAAGATTCCACACTGTTGGTCGACGGCGGCGGCAAGAAAGAAAATATCAAGGCGCGCGCGGATGAAATCCGCCAGGCGCTGGCTGCGTCCACTTCCGAATACGACAAGGAAAAATTGGCTGAACGTTTGGCCAAACTGGTCGGCGGCGTCGCTGTCATCAAGGTCGGCGGCATGACCGAGCTGGAAGTCAAAGAAAAGAAAGACCGGGTCGACGACGCCCTGTCGGCGACGCGCGCCGCGGTCAGCGACGGCATAGTCGCCGGCGGGGGCATCGCGCTGGTGCGTTCGATCGCTGCGCTGAAAAATGTCAAGGGCGCGAATCCCGACCAAGATGTTGGCATTGATATTGTCCGCCGCACGGTTGTCGCGCCTTGCTCGCAGATAGCCGAAAACGCGGGCGTGAATGGCGAGATTGTAGTCGGAAAAGTCTGGGAATCATCCGACTACAACTTTGGCTATGACGCTCAGACTGGAAAATATGTGGATATGATGGCGGCGGGAATCATCGATCCAGCCAAAGTCGTCAAGACTGCAATCAGCGCCGCTGCATCGACAGCCGGCATATTGCTGACCACGGGCGCGGTTTTGTCCGAAATACCGGAAGAAAAACCAGCCGTACCAGCAATGCCGGGCGGAATGATGTAAAGGAATAAGCGATAAGAACAGTCGTAAATATAGGGGCGCGGTTTGAACTGTATCCAAATTTTAGGATACAGTTCAATGGCCAAGCCGGACGGCGAAAGGAACATGCGTCCGGTGGCGAGACTGGAATCTGCAAAGAACAGGCTGACCGTTGCGCCGGAAGCCCGCAGTCGGCAATACAAGGCGGGGAAAGCGGCATCGCAGCATAGGCTATCG